>SIAM01000009.1 GCA_009691785.1 Phycisphaerales bacterium | reverse complement strand
GTGCTTGATGCGCTTGATTGCTTCAACACTCCGTCCATTGATTGCGATGGCAACGGCCACATTGACACCTATGAATTGTTCGACCAACCCGCGCTTGATTGCAATGCCAACGGTGTGCTTGATACTTGCGATGTTGCGGGGCGGCAGACGGATAAGGTTCTGGCTTGGGGTTACAACGGCTACGGTCAATGCACCATTCCTGCCTCTGCCAATAGCGGCGTTTCTGCTATCGCGGGCGGTGCCTACCACACCATCGCTCTCAAAGATGGCGCCGTTCTGGCTTGGAGTTACAACGACTACGGTCAATGCACCATTCCTGCTTCTGCTTCTAGCGGCGTTTCTGCTATCGCGGGCGGTGTCTACCACACCATCGCTCTTAAAGATGGCGCCGTTCTGGCTTGGGGTCGCAACTACGAGGGTCAATGCACCATTCCTGCCTCTGCCAATAGCGGCGTTTCTGCTATCGCGGGTGGTGGCTATCACACCATCGCTCTTAAAGATGGCGCAGTTCTGGCTTGGGGTTACAACTTCTACGGTCAATGCACCATTCCTACTGATGCCCTGAGCGGCGTTTCTGCTATCGCGGACGGTTACATACACACCATTGCTCTTAAAGGTGGCGCTGTTCTGGCTTGGGGTTCCAACGGCAACGGTCAATGCACCATTCCTGACTCTGCCAATAGCGGCGTTACTGCTATCGCAGGTGGTGCCTCCCACACCATCGCTCTGAAAGGTGGCGCAGTTCTGGTTTGGGGCAACAACGACTACGGTCAATGCACCGTTCCCTCAGACCTTGGTCCATGCGTGCAAGTTGCGGCTGGTCAATATCACTCCGTTGCATTGCTTGCCAACGGTAATGTGCGCGCTTGGGGCGCTGGAACCATCAACACATATTCCAATACTAATTGGGGGCAATCCATTGTTCCTGACAACATGGGTGCCTGCAGTATGATTGCTGCGGGCGCATACAACACCGTTGCATTTAGAGCGGCTAGTGACTTCAACAACAACAATCGCCCAGACACCTGCGACATGTCGGATGATCCTGCATTAGACCGCAACGCTAACGGCATCATTGACGCCCTGGAAATTGCGCGCACGCCATCCATTGATTGCAATCGCAACATCATCATTGACGACTTTGATTTGCTTGACCACCCAGAGTGGGATTGCAATTTCAACGGGCGCATTGACACCTGCGACTTTGCGGAGGGCGCAAGCGACGACGACTTGGACGGCCACCTTGATGATTGCGAGTGGGCCAAGGGCGACCTGGACCTAAGCGGCATTGTTGACTCCGGCGACTTCAGCATTCTGCTGTTGTATTACGGCGAAGAGAATCCAACCTTTGGCGACTTTGACGGCAGCGGCATGATTGACAGCGGCGACGCGGCCCTAATGCTGCTGTACTTTGGCGAAGTGACTTGGTAGAGGTAACGATAAATGGCAACAATTAAAGTAAAACGAGGCGCATCAGATACCACAGGAACACTTGCATCAGGTGAACCTGCTTTTTAACACATCTGCAAAGAAATTGTGCCGCGAAATAAATACCAAGCCCCTAAGGCGCGAGTAGGTTCGCGCGTAGTGATCATGGGTGCTACCACAAGCGAGTGCTGGGCGAAGTAATTAGATGCGCCCCAAATGGCGCGAGTTTAGCAACCTCGCTCGTGAGTCAGCAAACGAGCGAGGGGTGCGTTGTCTGAGCGCTTGGGGCGCATCTAATTACGAAGCTGGACTGATAGCACCCGTGATCACGCAGCATCGCGAGTTGTCTAATCTCTAGGGCTTTGTAGTTGCGCATCGAAAAATTTCTGCGCAAACCATTGGGAAAAGCCAAGATTTGCCCTATCATCCTTGGCTCATGCGAGAAACCTTCCTTCCGTTTTGCAAGGCACCCATTTCCGAGGCGGATATTCAAGCGGTCGTTGCGGTGTTGCGCAGCGGCTGGATCACCACCGGCCCCAAAGTTGCGGGACTAGAGCGCGCAATTGCAACTCGCTGCGGCGCCAAGGAAGCCGTGGCCGCAACCAGCGCCACCGCGCTTATGCATTTGTACTTGCAGGCGATTGGCCTGAAGCCTGGCGACGAAGTTGTTGGTCCGTCCATGACGTGGGTTTCAACGCCCAACATGGTTGAGCTGCTTGGTGGGCGCAATGTTTTTGTTGATGCCGATCGCGACACGCTGCTTGCGTCACCCGAGGCGCTTGAAGCCGCCATCACGGCGCGCACCAAAGTTGTGATTCCAGTTCATTACGCCGGCGCTCCGGTTGATCTTGATCCCATTCGCGCCATGTGCGCGCGCAAAGGAGTGCATCTGTTAGAGGATGCCGCGCACGCTATTGGCACGCATTACAAGGGCCGCGAAATTGGAAATGGCGGCACCGCCATTTTCTCGCTGCATCCAATTAAAACAATTACCAGTGGTGAAGGCGGCGTGCTTGTGACCGACGACAGCGCGCTTGCCGCCAAGATTCGCGGTCTGCGCTTTCACGGACTTGCGGTTGACGCGCATGATCGCGCGCAACAAGGTCGCTCGCCACAAGCCGAAGTGCAGCAACCGGGCTACAAACAAAATATGCCCGACATGAACGCGGTGTTGGCGCTGAGCCAGTTTCCACGGCTTGACGCATTCATTGCGCGTCGCCAAGAGTTGGCCATGATTTACCGCGAGCAGCTTGCCAACATTGATGGCGTGAACATGCTTGCGGACCCAACATGGTCGCACAAACATGCGCGGCACTTGTTGGTGGTGCGCGTTGATGAGCGCCGCTGCGGTATGGAGCGCAGCGCGTTCATGGAAGCGCTGAAGGCGAAAAATATTGGCACCGGCATTCATTTCTTGGCGTCGCATACGCACCGTTGGTACCGCGAAAATCGCCCTGAACCTGTGGGTCGCCTTGCCAATACCGAGTGGAATTCAGCCAGAATATGCACGCTTCCAATGTTTCCAGACATGACCAATGAGGATGTGCTTGATGTGGTCAGCGCCATCAAGGAAGTGCTGCCAAAGAGCGTGGCCAAAGTGGCCGTAACGGGAGTGGCGAGATGAAGTCAAGTGTTTCCATTGTCATTCCAGTTCACAACGAGCGTTTGAATTTGCCGCAACTGATTGAGCGCTGCGTGAAAGTTGGGCGCGCGCTTGATCGACCGTGGGAACTTATTTTAATTGACGACGGCAGCCGCGATGGCTCCAGCGAAATGTTGGTCGAGGCCGCCAAAACATATCCCGGCGAAATCAAGTCGCTGATTCTGAATCGCAACTACGGACAACACAACGCAATTTTATGCGGCTTTGCCAACGCGCAAGGCGATGTCATGGTCACGCTGGACGCGGACTTGCAGAATCCGCCAGAAGAAATTCCAAAGTTGCTCGCCGTCATTGATGACGGATACGACGTTGTGGGCAGCGTGCGCGCCGATCGCCAAGATGTGTTCGCGCGTAAACTTTTCTCCGGCATCATCAATTCAATTGTGCGCCGCTCCACCGGCGTGCAAATGCACGATTACGGCTGCATGTTGCGCGCCTACAAGCGACGCGTGGTGGACGCCATGTTGCAATGCCGAGAGCGCAGCACATTCATTCCGGTGCTGGCTAATTTGTTCGCCAAGCGCGTCACGGAAATTTCAGTAACGCACGCCGCGCGCACCGCGGGTGACAGCAATTACTCCGTTATTAAACTTGTGAATTTGCAATTTGATTTGCTCACCTGCATGACCGCGGGACCGCTGCGCTTATTGACATGGGTGGGCGGAGGCATTTCCGTGCTGGCGATTGGTTTTGCATTGATGCTGTTCCTGCTGCGCGTAGTGTTTGGTTCTGAATGGGCGGGCAACGGAGTATTCACGCTGTTTTCCATTCTGTTTTTCTTTGTTGGCGCGCAATTTGTGGCCCTTGGATTAATGGGCGAGTATGTGGGCCGCATCCATGCGGACGTGCGCGAACGCCCCCGCTACATTCTTGACAATGTTGTGGGCGAGACGCTGTCTGAAGTACCATCACAGGGCTCGGCTGGCAATTTAACACCCGCGCGAAGCATGGCCTAATTGATTTTTGCTTGATTGAAATTGTTTACTTTCTAGATTGGCAAACGGAATTGCCCATCAAATCGCACTTTGTTTCACATACTTTTTTAAGGAAACCACATGAAGACCGTCGTATTGGCTTATCACGAACTTGGCGCCGCGGGACTTAAAGC
The DNA here is from genome assembly GCA_009691785.1 of Phycisphaerales bacterium. Classification (GTDB taxonomy): domain Bacteria; phylum Planctomycetota; class Phycisphaerae; order Phycisphaerales; family SM1A02; genus SYAC01. Next base: position 55,143 of record SIAM01000009.1, on the reverse strand, counting down.
AGCAATTCGAAATGGCCTTGATGTGGTCGCGGTGTTCACGCACCGAGATGATCCATCCGAAGGCGGCTGGTACACATCCGTGGCGCGCGAAGCCGCATCCGCTGGCATTCCCGTGTTCGCTCCAGAAAAACTGGACCACCCAATTTGGATCGAGCGCATCAAAGAGATGAAAGCCGATTTACTTTTGTCATGCCACTATCGAAACATGGTTGGCGCGAAAGTGCGCGAGTTATTTCCAAAGGGTTGCATTAATTTGCACTCGGCCATGTTGCCCAAGTACCGCGGCCGCTGCCCGATTAATTGGGTGCTTGTGAATGGCGAAACTGAAACTGGCGTGACGCTGCATTACATGAGCGACAAAGCCGATGCGGGCGACATCATTGGACAGCGCAAGGTGAAGATTGACATTGCCGACACCGCGCGCACACTGACCGCGCGCATGAGCCAAGCCACCAGCGATTTGCTTGATGAGTTGCTGCCGCAAGTCAAAGCCAACAAGGCGCCGCGAACTCCGCAAGATGAGAAGAACGCCAGCTCATTTGGTCGCCGCACGCCTGAGGACGGCAACATTGATTGGAGCAAATCCGCCGAGGAAATACGCAATTTAACCCGCGCCGTTGCCTTTCCGTGGCCAGGCGCGTTCACCTTTGCGGGCGAGCGTAAGTTCATGGTGTGGACCACAAAAACTGCGCAAGGCACCGGCCAGCCTGGTGAAATTCTCAGCGCCGATCCAATGATTGTGGCGTGCGCAAATGGCGCGCTTGAAATTGTGCAGGGACAACCCGCCGATGGCGTGTGGAGTTCCGGCGCGCAGATTGCCAAGGACATGAACTTGGTCGCCAAGATGCGCTTGGGTAAGCGCGTTCTGTCATCGCAAAAGAAAACAACTTCCATTTTAATTCTGGGCGTGAACGGTTTCATTGGAAGCCATCTCACGGAACGCTTGCTGAAGAATGAAAACTTTGAAGTCTACGGAATGGATTTGCGCTCGGACAACATTGGCAACGTCGCGGATCATCCGCGCTTTCACTTTATTGAAGGCGACGTTTCAATCAACCGCGAGTGGGTTGAATACCACGTGCGCAAGTGCGATGTGATTCTGCCGCTGGTGGCCATTGCCACGCCAATTGAGTACGTGCGCAATCCGCTACGCGTGTTTGAGTTGGACTTTGAGGAGAACCTGCGCGTGGTTCGTGACTGCGTGCGCTACAACAAGCGCATTATTTTCCCCAGCACCAGCGAGGTGTACGGCATGTGCAAGGATGAGCACTTTGACGAGGAAACTTCCAATTTGGTCACCGGACCAATTCATCGACAACGCTGGATTTACAGCGCTTCCAAGCAACTTTTGGACCGCGTGATTTGGGCCTACGGTTCCACGCGCGGCCTGCAATTTAGTTTGTTCCGTCCCTTCAACTGGCTTGGGCCACGCTTGGACACGCTGGATTCTGCTCGCATTGGTTCCTCGCGCGCCATCACGCAATTGATTTTGAATCTGGTTGAAGGCACGCCAATTCTGTTGGTTGATGGCGGCGAACAGAAGCGCTGCTTCACCGATGTGGATGAAGGCGTGGATTGCCTGTACCGCATCATTGAGAACACGGATGGCAAAGCCACTGGCGGCATTTTCAATATTGGCAATCCCGACAATGAGGCCAGCATTCGTGAGCTTGCTGAAATGTTGGTTGAGGCCTTTGATCGCCATCCACTGCGCGCATGCTTTCCGCCGTTCGCCGGCTTTGAGGAAATTGAAAGCGCCCGCTACTACGGCAAGGGCTACGAGGACGTGCAACATCGCACGCCAAGTATTCGCAACGCCAAGAATGCGTTGGGTTGGACACCAAAGATTTCCACGCGTCAAAGCGTGGAGCGAACTTTGGATTGGTTCATTCGCCAACACGCCAAGACGCACAACTTGACGGCGCCAAACACGCCAGCAACTGGCGCCGCGGCGGGTAACAAAGTTCCAGCGTCCCGAAGTTCTTCGCACTAAAGCAAGCACGCCGTGGCCATTGCCCCCATTGCACTGCGTGTGGATGTGGATACGGTGCGCGGAACTCGTGATGGTTTGCCGCGTTTATTGCGCATTTTAGAGGCCCGCGGAATTTGCGCCACGTGGTACGTGACACTTGGTCCCGACAACATGGGTCGACATGCGTGGCGACTTCTGCGGCCCGCTTTCTTCCTGAAGATGTTGCGCTCGCAAGCCGCGTCGCTGTACGGCTACGACATTTTATTTCGCGGCACGCTGTGGCCAGGCACCGTGATCAGCCGCCACTTCAAGGAACAGTTGCGCATGCCCATGAAGGCGGGCCACGAAGTTGGAGTGCATGCGTGGGACCATCATCTGTGGCAAGTTGGTATTGAAAAACTTTCTGATGAGGCGCTTGAAGCGCAATTGATTTTGGCATGCGACGCCTTTGAGGAAGTCATGGGGCAGAAGCCGCAAAGCGCGGCGTGTCCGGGTTGGCGCTGCAGTGAGCGCGTGTTGAACTTTGCCCGCTCGCGGCAATTTCAATTTCGCAGCGACTGTCGTGGTCCTGCTCGCGCGTTTCGGCCACGCGTGGGTAAGAGCGTGCTGGATCAGCCGCAAATTCCGGTGGACTTGCCTACATATGACGAGGCGGCGCTGCCCAAGGAAAACCGCGATGAGGTTTGGAACGCCCACTTGCTGCAACTGATTTCGGATGACAAGCCGCATGTGCTGACCGTGCACGCGGAAAGCGAAGGCGGCGTAAAAGCCAAGTGTTTTGAAGCGTTTCTAGACCAAGCATTGGCCGCGGGCCACACATTTGCGCCGCTGAGTTGCATGCTTGGAAACCCCACAAATCCAGCGTTTACCAACGCGCCGAACATCTCAAATTCAACATTTGCGGCCAATCGCCCAATGTCCGAAATTGAAATCGGCTCCATTGGTCCTGGGCAAATTTCAGGTCGCGAAGGATGGCTTTGCCTACGAATGGATACGCTTACGGGCGCATGAGCGCACGATCGATCGCGGGGTATACCGCCCTCCTCTTTCTGTTGATCTATTTGTTGCCCCTTTCCATGCGGCCGATTATTTCACCAGATGAATCACGCTACGGCGCGATAGCTCTTGAAATGTTGCACACTAAAGATTGGTGGTCGATGAAACTTGTGGGCTTGAGCTACTACGAAAAACCGCCACTTGGATATTGGTGCACAGCGATATCCATGGCGATATTTGGTGAGAACGCTTGGGCGTTGAGATTGCCCGCGGCGCTTGCGGCGCTTGTGACGGCAATTGCCACAGGACAAATCGCGGCGCGCATTTGCAAAATTCCAAATGTTGGTGGCGTGACATCAGTGGTGCAACTTTCCATGTTGTTTCCGTGGGTGTTTGGCAGCGTTGCTATTTTAGATGGCATTTTCACTGCGTTTATCACAGTGTGCGTTGCGTTTTTTGTGTATGCCGCCACGGACCGCGTAAAGCGATGGCGCATGTTCTTTCTCGCCATAAGCGGCGTCGCGGCCGCGGGCGCGTTCTTAACCAAGGGATTTCTTGGCCTGGCCTTTCCCGCAATCATCGCGGGCGGTTGGCTGATCTGGCAAAAACGCTGGCGCGACTTGTTCGTGTTGCCGCTTGTTCCGATTGCGTCGGCGGCCATGATCGCGGCGCCGCTAATTATTCAAATTGACAAGCATAATTCTGGTTTCTGGAATTATTTCTTTTGGGTCGAGCACATCCGTCGCTTTACTTCGCCGGACAGCAATCAACATCCAGAGTCGTGGTGGTATTTCCTACCCATGATTCCAGTTGGCGCGCTGCTGTGGAGCATCAATATTGGCAAGATATGGAATGGCTTTCGCCAAACGATGTTTTGTGATCGCGGAGTGTCACTCTGCGCGATCTGGATTGCGCTGCCACTGCTGTTGTTGTCGGCAAGCAGTGGAAAGTTGCCGGCATATATTTTGCCTATTTTCCCAGCCATTTCAATCATTATTACCGTGACTCTGCTGAGCTATTTTAGCTCATCTACTTTAGTCACATCGTGGCATGATCAACTGGGTCGTCAACTGCTTATTCTTATCGCGCTCATGATGGCGTCACTTATTGTGACAGGACAAAGTTGGGTTTACGCGGATCCGCTATGGCACAGCAACTCTCAGTGGCGTGTCGCGCTGTTGTCACTGGCGTTGTTTACGTGGGCTGGACTTGATTCTTGGGCTCATCGAGCGCAAACGCCAATATATCGCCTGTGGCGCATGGCATTTTCGCCGACGCCCATGCTCATGATGATCAGCCTTCTATTTCCAACCGCGCTGATTGAACGCAGTCGCACAGCCGTTGAATCGCTGGCCAATCATGCAAACATGATCGCGCAGGCGGGCACAATTATTGCAGACAGCTCCATGGCGACGTCTGTGGCTTACACCACCAAAAGATTTGACATGTACTTCATTGCTCCCGGTGGTGAGTTGAATAATGAATTGGAAATACCAGAGGAAAAAGCGCGGTTTATTTCCCAACCCGACTTGCTTGCGCATGTGGCGCAGAAGCAAGCCCATGGCTCGGTGGTTTTGATTATGACGCACAATAATTACAAACTATTTCATGCGCTTGGCGCGCCTAAACCTATAAGCGAATTCATTGACGGCGATGTTTCCGTTGCGCTCTTTGCGCAAGTGAAATAGCGCGCCGTTACGCCAACAGTTGATCCACCAACACCGCGCACGGCGTGGAGTGGCGATATTCAAACCCAAGCTTGGAATAAAATGGCTTTGCCTCATCGCGCGCGTCAAGCAACAATGCTGGAATGCCAAGACGCTTGGCCTCGACCGCTAAAAATTGCAACATGGCGCGGCCCGCCCCCCCACCGCGGCACGCCTTGGTCACCACCAAATCATCCACGCGCAAATGCGAGCCACGCGACAAACCGTTGTTGTGGTGCACTCCAGCCAGTGAAATTAATTTTGCATGGTCAAATCCGCCAACAAGTCGGTAGCCATTGGTGGATTCAATGGAGCGCACCATCAACACAAAAGTTTCACGCTTTAATTCAGCGCGAAGTTCGTGCATAAGATCAAATGCGCTGGCAATGTCTTGGTCCGACTCAAGCCAGCGAAATACGTATGGATTTGGGGCAGACATGCTGCCAAACCTACCAATGATTACATATTTCTTCTACGAGCAACCGAATAGGTGTGATCGTGGGAATTCAATTTACATTTGACCCGCGTTTCAAGCCCAGACATTTCTCGCAATGAAAATTGCGTCCATGTTCAAGATCGTGGCGTGGCGATTTGCTCTGGGTAACGCGCGCGCGCCGCGCGAATGCGATCAAGTCGCTCAAAGAAAATATCAATCAACTCCGGATCAAAGGCCTTGCCGCTTTCGTTGCGCATCTCTTGCTCCACGCGCTCTGGGACCCACGCTTCTTTGTACGCGCGGTGGCTGGAAAGCGCGTCAAACACATCGGCAATGGCCACCATGCGCGCGAACAATGGAATGTCGTCGCCCGCTATTCCAGTGCTTGGCAACTTCATATTCAGCAACCTTTGAGTGTCGCCGGACATATTTTCAATACTTGCCGCGCCGGGATAACCGCACCCGTCCCAACGCTCATGATGATGCATGGCCACTTCGCGCGCGGCCTCATCATGGCTGGCGCTGCCTGGAAAATGCGCCGCGCCCAGCACGGTGTGGTGCTTCATCGTGTCGTACTCTTCTTGCGTCAATTTGGCGGGCTTTTTCAATATTAAATCGCTGATTCCATTTTTGCCCACGTCGTGAGCACGGGCCGCCACTCTCAACGTGTTGCGCAAGAATTGACAATCCTCCGCGCGCATTCCGCGGCGCTGCACCCAGCCGTCAAAAATTTCCACGGCCGTTGCAGACACGCGCTTCACATGCGCACCGGTCTCGCTTGGATCGCGCATTTCCACCAAGTGAACCAAGCGCCACAAAATATTTTCGTTCATGACGCGCTGTTCTAGCGACACGGAAATCAAGCTTGCGACATGCCGCAAGTCCCCCAGTTCTTGCTCCGTGAACGCCGCGTAAGTGGCTGTTGGTTTTCGCGCCGCAAATAGAACGCCCAGAATTTCACCCGAGCCCGACTTCATGGCAATGGCCGCCGACGACGCGCCGACAATTCCAGCGGCTTCCATAAATGACCCGTGCGCGGGCGTTAATTTTTCAACACTGAAAATTGGTTGCTCAACCGCCTGCGCCAACATTCCCGTATGACTTGCAATGTACCCAATGAATGATTTCCCCGCGAATTTAAGTTCGTCCGTTTGAGTGGCATAAGCCAGCACAAAATCGGCGCCATCGGGCCACTCGAAAACGAAAAGATTTATTTGCAAATTTCATAAAACTCTTTGCGCGGGAACAACTGGGGAGTAAAGCCACCGATCGGAATCGAACCGACAACCTCATGATTACAAATCAAGTGCTCTACCAATTGAGCTACGGTGGCGAAAAATGACCCTGTCAAAAAGTGACGTGAATGCAATTTGCCAAGTCACTCAATCAGTGCGTTGGCTTCCGTAATTTCGTCAGGCAAGAGTACCTTGGCGGCGCAAAGCGAGCGCGACAAGGGTGACATCGGCGGGATTCACGCCCGCAAGGCGGCCCGCTTGCCCTAGGGTTGTGGGCTTGTGGCGCTGGATGACTTCGGCGGCCTCGCCGCGCAGACCGCGCACTTGCATAACATCAAATTCACGGGGAATAGGCACATTTTCGCTCTCTTTTTGACGGCGAATGTCGGTGCGTTGATGCGCCAAATAGCCCAAGTAGCGCAAATCCGTGGAGACCCGCGCCAGCAATTTCATGTCCACGCCAGGCGCGCACGCGCTGGCCAACTCTTGCAGGGTGGCCTCGGGGCGGCGCGCCCATTCGTTGGCGCGAACGCCGTTTATTTTTCCGTTGGCAAGCGCCAAGCGAATGTCATCTATGGCGCGCTGGCGAATTTGATACGCGCTCCACTGCGCGTCGCCAACCAAACCATATTCGCGGCCCAGTGGCGTGAGGCGCGTGTCGGCGTTGTCGGCGCGCAAAGAAAGCCGGTGCTCGGCGCGGCTGGTGAACATTCGATAAGGCTCGCGCGGCATTCGCACAACCAAGTCGTCAAGTAGCACGCCAAGATACGCCTGGTCGCGGCCAAGACGAATCGCTTCAAGACCAAGCGCGCGGCGCGCGGCGTTCAGGCCCGCAACCAAACCTTGCGCGGCGGCCTCTTCATAGCCACTTGTGCCGTTGATTTGTCCCGCAAGAAAAAGTCCTGGCACCAATTTTGTTTCAGCAGTGGCGTCCAGTTGATGCGGCCACACCATGTCATACTCCACGGCGTAGCCATAGCGTAAAATTTTTGCGTGCTCGCAGCCGCGCATTCCTTTGACAATTCCATCTTGCACTTCGGCGGGCAAACTTGTTGAAATGCCGTTGCAATAAATTTCGTTTGTGAACAAACATTCAGGCTCTAGGAACACGCCGTGATGATCGCGCTGGGCAAAGCGCACCACTTTGTCCTCCAGACTTGGGCAGTAGCGCGGACCGCATTCGGCCTCCATTTCGCCTGCATACATAGGCGCGCGGTGCAAATTGGCGCGCACCAAATCGTGAATAGTGGCGTTGGTTTCGGTTTGGCGACACTCCACTTGTGGCAACTTTGGAAAAGTGACTTCGCTGGTCATGTCGCTGAACATCTGCGGAACTTCATCGCCCCACTGCGGCTTTAAGTTGTCCCAGTCAAGAGTTTCTTTGGCCAACCGAGGCGGCGTACCGGTTTTCAAACGGCCAAGTTCAAAGCCCATTGAAGTCAGCGCCGCGGAAATTCCAACCGCGCTGCCTTCGCCAACGCGGCCACCGGCGGTTTTGGTTTCGCCGGTGTGCATCAGCGCGCGCATGAATGTGCCAGTGGTCAACACCACGCACTTGGCGGCAATATCAATGGAGCCATGCGACGCGGAAGAATTTTCATCCACCACAAAAATTGGCCGCGCTTGTTGCTTGTGCGTTTCATTGGCGGCAAGTGTGGCGTGGTCCAAAATAAATTTGCGCGCCCCCGCCGCAAGCGTGACGCCAACGCACACGCCACCTTGCGTTTGAATTTTGTCCACGGTTCCCGCCCACACATGCACGCCGGCGTGCGCAACAATGCGCTGCACTTCGGCGGGATACGCGTGCTTGTCGCACTGCGCGCGCGGACCCCACACGGCCGGACCCTTGGACGCGTTGAGCACACGAAATTGAATTCCCGCGTGGTCCGTTGCCTGCGCCATCACTCCGCCAAGCGCGTCAATTTCCCGCACCATTTGTCCTTTGGCAAGACCGCCAATCGCCGGATTGCAACTCATGGCGCCAATGCGGGTTGGGTCCATGGTGAGCAAGAGCACGCGCGCGGGTGTTTGATTGCCATTGAAAGTGGCCGCGCCCAACACCCGCGCCGCGGCGCACGCGGCTTCTACGCCAGCGTGTCCGCCACCAATCACTATGACATCAAAGGATTCCATCTCACAAGCCTAGCGAACATTTGCGCGCGACAGAAATGTTGTTGGCAACTCAATCGGCAAGCACGGCAACAGAACACAAGTAATGTTTTTGTAGATGAGCAGCTCGCACATGGCGCCGCATCACCTTGGCGTGGCTGACATGCTTACACTTGCGCCCATGTACCAAACCATCAAAGTTCGTCGTGCCACAAAGCCCGTGATCGTGATCTGCATATTCGCCGGCGACAAAGCCGTGCGCGGCTCCAAGCGCGCTGGCGCATTGGAAATTGCCTTGGCGCATCCAGGCTTTCACGCCGACAACGGCGAGGTGGTTGCGGCTGGAAAAAATATGTTGGCGCTTGGACTGGGCGACAAGAAAAAATTCTCGCTGGACAGCATGCGTGTTGCTGGCGCGCACTTGGTGAAAGTGTTGGCGCGCATGAAAGTGAGCGCGATTGATGTTGAACTTTCCGCGCAAGTGGACAAGCGCGCCACCGCGCTTGACGCGCTTGGTCAAAGTCTGGCGGAGGGCATTGCGCTTGCCGCGTGGCGCTTTGACAATTTCGACGGCAAGGCCAGCAAGAAATCCGCCAAACTTTCGCAACTTGATGTGCACAGCGGCGACAAGACTTTCTTGGCGGGCCTGACCCGCGGCGTCACCATTGGCGCAGCCGTGAATCAAGCGCGCGCAATGGCGGCAACTCCGCCCAACATTTGCAATCCAGATTGGGTGGCGCAACAAGCCAAGAAACTTGGGCGCGCCAGCGGTTTGCGCACACGCGTGATTGGCTTCAAAGAGGCGCAAAAACTTGGCATGGGCGGCATTGTGAATGTGGGCAAGGCCAGCGCGTCCAAGCCGTGCATGATTGTGTTGGAACATCGACCGCGCGCAATTTCCGCGCGCGTCAAGACAGAGCACATTGTTCTTGTTGGAAAAACAATCACCTATGACACCGGCGGCTATTCGCTGAAGGTGAACAACGGCATGAAGGGAATGAAGTACGACAAGTGCGGCGGCATGGCGGTGATTGGCGCCATGCAAGCCATCGCGGCGCTGAAGTTGCCCATTCGCGTGACCGGCATTTTGCCCACGGCGGAAAATATGGTTGGCGGCGACAGCTATCGACCCGACGACATCATTACCATGCACAACGGCGTCACGGTTGAAGTGACCAACACCGACGCCGAGGGTCGCTTGGTGCTGGCCGACGCCCTGAGTTTTGCGTGCAGCGATTTGAAACCCACCGCCATCATTGATCTGGCCACGCTGACTGGCGGCGTGGTGGTTGCGTTGGGACATTTTTGCGCGGGATTATTTTGTGAGAACGACGCGCTGCGTCGGCGCGTGAAAGACGCCGCCGCCGCAACGGGTGAATCCGTGTGGAGATTGCCGCTGTGGAAAGAGCACCGCGATTTCATGCGCGGCCAACACGCGGATTTAATCAACAGCAATCCGCAGCGCTCGGCGCACCCTATTCAGGGCGCGGCGTTCTTAAGTTTCTTTGTGGATGAATCCGTGCCGTGGTGCCACTTGGATATCGCGGGCGTGGCCAACACCGAAAGCAATCAAGATGTGTGCGCGGCGGGACCAACCGGTTGGGGCGTGCGAACATTGGTGGAGTTGCTCACGCGTTGGTCAAGCGCGCGGTAGTGGCGCGCGCAGTAGTTTCGCGCGCCGCACGTTGTCACGCAGATTTTGTCACCGACGGATCGTGTCCGTTTTCAATCATGGCAATCTTGGCCAGACGGCGCTCGTGGCGACCGCCATCAAACGCGGTGCGAAACCAAATATCCACAATGCGCTTCATCAGCGTTTGCCCTAACAAGTCCGCGCTAAGGCACAACACATTGGCGTCGTTGTGCGTGCGGCTAAGTTGCGCGCTCAACTCATCCTGCGCCAAAGCGGCGCGAATTCCCTTGATTTTGTTGGCGGCAATGCACATGCCAATTCCAGTTCCGCAAATTAAAATTCCGCGGTCGGCGCTGCCGTTGGCCACTGCGCTTGCCACATGCCACGCGGAGTCCGGGTAGTCGCACATCTGGCCACCATAATCGCCCAACACATTCACCTCGTGGCCGTCGCTGCGAAGTTGCGTCATCAATGTCTGCGCAACTTGATTGCCGCGGTGGTCTGATCCCAGAACAACTTTCATTGCGAGACCTTTGCGGCGAATGTTTCGCCCGCCGCGAATGTTGTTCCCACAATGACTTTCATTGACGCTCCATCATTTTAAAAATTCCACAAGACGTTTTGGAATCACTTTCATAAATCGCACCGAGAGCGAATCGTAGGCGGCCTGCCCTTTGCCAATAGGATCCTCAATATCGCCCTTGGGGTCAAGCAGCACAATGCGAGCCTGACTTTCGTCGTGATCAACCAAACGCTTCGCGGCAAGCAAGTGGCTTTCGGTCATGACAAAGGTCACGTCGGCTTTGCGAATCATGGCGGCGGTGACGCGCTTGCTGTGGCCGTCATGTTTCAGAGAAAGTTTTTCAAGAGACGACCTAGTTTCACGGCTCATCGGCAAACCATCGCCCGCGGACAAGCCCCCACTGGCCACGAAAATGTCCTTGGACAAGCCCGCCATGGAACCTTGCTCAATCACATACCTGGCAATCGCCTCGGCCATTGGTGAACGGCATGTGTTGCCTGTGCAAATAAAGAGAGCCGTTTTCATGGGGCACGAATGGTACAGCAAGTTGGCTTGCACTCGCCATGCAAATGTGCTGTAGCATTTCAATATGCCCTCGTAGGGCCTTCATCTGAGACCCACCGTGGAATTCGTAACATTTGAAGAAGCGTGGAGCCTGCTTCGGCGCCTTGGCGTAACCAAGGTGACGGACGCACCGAAAGAAATGCGATTTGAATTGGCGGACTCGCCCAGCGTTGTGGTGATTGATGTGGCCGCCAACGATCATGCGGATATCAAGTCGCTGCCCGTGGAAATGCGCCGCGTGGCGCGCAACGCCATTGCAAATTTTGTGGAGGCGTTGGTGCACAAGATGCATCTGCAACGCACGTATGTAATTCCGATTGGAAAGTGGCGCCAGATTTTTGAAGCCGTAAGCCACGGCATGGTCAGCAGCGCCGCGTGGCGTGGCGTTGACACGTCGGCCAGCGTGGAGTTGAACACGCGCGATCCGTTGCAATTTAATTTGGCAGACGCGCACACCTTGCGCGACTTGATCAAAGTGATTTTGCGCGATGGCCGCGGAATTGAGCATGGAATCACGTTGTGCAGCGATGGCGCGCCGATTGTGATAGAGATCATGCCCGCCGGCGAAATGATCATATTTGCGGGCCGCCCTGACTTGGCCAAACAGTGTGAAGAATTGCTGACGCACGCCAAGGCGGACTAAGACACGGGGCTGCTTGGTCAATGTTCAATTTTATTTGCGCGGGGAGCAAGCCCCGCGGGCTGATCAATTGTTGGAACTACGCGCGGGTTTGCGCGCGCGGTGCAACGCGTCAATCCAACACAATCAATTTCTCGCTCATCTCGGACGATTCAATTTCTTGCGCGTCTTGCGAAAGTTGCGTGCCATCAAATTGAAAGTGCACGCCGCAACCAAGGCATTGAAAGGTGGCGATATTTTTCTGAATTGGACCCATGCTGCAGGCGGGGCAATAATTCTTTTTTAGCGCGCGGCGCGTCAACATGCCTTCCATTCCGCGCAGTGTTTCGCCAAAGAAAACCACGAACGCCAAACTCAGCACGCTTCCAATCACCAGCACCAACGCGCCAAATGGAAAGGAAAAAATGCAGATGAATGCCAACAAGAAAGCGCCCATGTAGCCAAACAAGACCACATAGGGAAAGACGCGATTCACTAGTCGCAGAATTCGCAGAATCATTGCTAAATCGTAGAGGAGTCGGGCGCGCCAGTCGAGTATAAATAGCGCCATTGAACCCCCAAACTTAATTTTTTCTGTTGGTTACACTGCAAGTTGGGCTATTCTAGCCCGTGGACCACTTCTTATGGCTGACCAAATGAAATTGATTTGCGACCGTGCCGCCTTTGTTGATGCCGTGCAGATTGCCGCCGCCGTTGTCGCGACGCGCGGAAATGTGCCCGCCCTGCTTTGCATCAAGTTGACGGCAAAAGACAATCGTTTATACCTGCAAGCTGCTGACAAGGACATTGCCCTTGAAATTCCAGTGGCCAGCGTTGATGTGAAATCACCTGGCGAGGCGCTGGTGCCGGCCGAGCGCCTTTCGCAAATTGCGCGTGAATGCGCGGGCACAACTTTGGCCTTTGAATGCAACAAATCTATTTTGTCCATCAAGGCCGATGGCATGCGCTTTAATATCAACGGCTACGACCCGAAGGAATTTCCGGCGCCGCCGCAGTTGAATTCAAAACCGGAATGCACCGTCAGCGCCGCGACATTTCGCAAGCTGGTGGGACGAACTATTTTCGCCACCGCGGTAGAAAATAATCGCTACGCCATTGGCGGCGTGTTGATTGAACGCGTGGGCAAGCGCCTGCGCTTGGTGGGAACCGACGGCCGCCGCTTGGCGGTTGCCAAGGGCGATTGCATCTCCTCAACCGAAACCGATTCAAGCGTGATTGTGCCTACAAAGGCGCTGAATTTGCTCAATCGCCTGGCGGTTGATCCAGAGGACCCAATTGAAATTGCCAAGGCCGATGGCCGCCTGGTGTTCACCATTGGCAGCGGCGCCGACGCCGCCAAGATGGTGACCAGTTTGATTGAGGGAACCTTCCCGCCATTTGACGATGTGATTCCAAAGGAGCACGATCGCCGCGTGACATGCAATGTGGCGGCGCTGACCGCGGCCGTGCGTCGATCAAGTTTGTTGACCAGCGAGCAAAGCAAAGGCGTGAAGATGAATTTCACCGCCACGCAGTTGACGCTGTCAAGCAGTTCGCCCGATGTTGGCGATTCCGAAATCACAATGCCGCTTGAGGGTTTCCAAGGCGAGCCAATCGAAGTGGGTTTCAATCCTGGCTACATTGTTGACGCGCTTAAAATTATCGACGCGCCAGAAGTCACCATTGAACTCAAAGCCACCAACAAGCCTGGAGTGCTTCGCATTGGCCAAGAGTTCACCTATGTCATCATGCCGCTGAATGTTTGATTTCTGTTTGAAGCAAAAATAAAAGAAGCCCGACCGCAAGGCCGGGCTTCTTCTTTTTTACAATGAAATCAGCGGCAAATTAGCCATTTTGACTCTTGGCGTATTTCACTCCGCAGCCATACGACTTGGTCTTGTCGGGCGAAACTTTTTCGCCAGCCTTGAGTTGCGTGAGCGCGTTGATGACATAGTTGGTCTTGCCCGCGGTGGCGCCGCGATCGGAACTGTCATCAAAGGCGCCGCCGTACACCAGCATGCCCTTGGAATCAATCACAAACATGGCGGGCGTGGTCTTGGCGTCGAACATCTTTCCAATGACTCCGCTGCCGTCAATCACGGCGGCGTTGGCGACCACTTTGTTCTCGGCCAAGTAAGTGGCGGTTGCCTTGGGATCATTGGCCGTTGCGGCCGTGCTGTTGACCATGACAAACACAACATTGGGATCAATCACTTTGGCGTCGGCGATCATTTTGGTGACACGACCCGCCTTGGTAATTGCAGCGCACACTGGGCAACCTGGGTTGACCCATTCCATGACAACCGTCTTGCCAGAAAAATCGCTGAATTGCATTGTCTTTCCGTTGACATCGGTCATGCTGAAATTTGGAACTTGCTCGCCAACCTTCACGCGCTTTTCCTTGGTGTCGGTGGCGGTGTCCGCGGCCTTGTCATGTTTCTTGTCTTTCTTGGTGTCGTCGGGCATGGCGAATGTGGCGGCGCCAAACAAAAGAGCGGAACCAGCAAGCAACGCAGTAAGACGTGAGTGCTTCATGAAGTGAATCCTTTCGGGGGGTGGTGAAAAAAAAGTAACTAAACACAAAATATTGACTTTGCAGTATAGCTTGCTTGATGGGGCCGCCTGCGTTTGGCAATGCCACGGCAATTAGGGCTGTGAAACTTTGATGTTCAATGGAAGGCGAATCATGTCGCAACGATCACTTTCTGATTGGCCGTACAGAAGCAATCCATTGAAGACAATCGGCTTTCCAAAAGCATTCTGCGGCTGAATTTCCACGGGAATGTTCAGCGTGAATTTTACATCCACCAGAGTCGCTTGAAATGGTCCCGCGGACTTCAGAGATTCGCCGGGCATGATCCCGGGAATGAATTGCACAGTTGGCGCGGCGGTGTTTTTCATGGCGGCACTGGCAATGCCGCCAGAAATTGTGATGACTTGATCTTTGGAATTAAACGTTGCCGTTGCGCCCACAGTTGGAAGCGAGCGACCAAGCCGCGCGTCCCCCGCCGCAGGAATTTCGCCAGTTGCCGCCGCAAATTCCAAATGCGCCCGGCCAATTTCACAGTGATCTTTGCACACCATCCATGAAAGATCAATCGAACACGCCGGCGCGGTGGCGCCCGCGGGACCGGTGACGGGCAAGAGCCATTCCCACGAAGTGTTGTAAATAAATTCCGTATCGTCGGCGGTTTTTAAAATGGAAGGCCGCGGAAAAATTGGCTGCATCAATGTCCATCCATCCTTGGTCTGAAGTTGCGCCAATGGCGGCGCCCCGCTTTCACCAGGATTTTCCCAGTACATGTGCCAGCCGTTTTCTATTTCAAAGCGCACCACCGCCGCGGTTTGACCGCTGTCCAGTTTCACCCAACCCGCGGCAATAGCCTTCACTGGCGTCTTTCCCTTGGCCACGACCGCGCTTGGGGAGTTCATCGCGCCCGCGGGTTTGAAATTGAAAAATACTTGCGCGGCGGCGCCAAGCATGCACGCGGTCACCACTAGAAATCGAAAGCGCATGATCATTGAATGAAAGCATAGACATGCCGCGGAAAATGTCACGCATAGTTCAAGGCGCACAACGCAAAAAATGTTTTCTATCAGTTGCCCCGCAAGCCAAATGCGGTGACAATCAACACATGAGAACCCTTGCGACTGTTTGTCTTGCGCTGTTCACAGCCGCGGCGTGCACCAAAAGCACCAGCGATAAAAATATCACCTATGTGACGCCGTTCAAGGCGGTTGAACTTATGAACGATCCCGGCAGCATGCTCAAGCGCGCGCCCGTCAGCGTGTGGGTTGATCCGCGCAGTCCGGAAAAATACGCCGAGGGACATATTCCTGGCGCGATTAATTTGCCGTTTCCGCGCATGACGGCGGAGGCTGGACTTGTGCTTGGCAAGTACGACCAGTTTGTGGTGTATGGCACATCGTACGACGACACCATTGCCAAAGCGGCAAGCAAGCGGCTTATGGAGCTTGACTTCAGCGATGTCTACACGCTTGAGGGCGGCTTGAAGGCTTGGACGCGCGATGGCAACACGCTTGAGACTGGATTTCCCGCGCCTCCAAGCGCGCCAGAGAAAGCCCCGGCTCCGCAATAATTATTGCGACCTGTTGAGTTGAATGAAAGCGCATTGCTTGATGGCGTTTATGGGCGCGCGGATATTTTTTTCGCAACACAAAATGGCCGCGTGCCATGCGCTACATGCGCGCGGTGCGCGACACTCGACATGCGTAGCGAAACTTTTTTTATTCCAACGCCGCTGCGCCCGAAATAATTTCCGTGAGCTCGGTGGTGATGCGGCCCTGACGCGCGCGGTTGTAACTGCGATGCAATGATTTCGCAATTCCAGAAGCGTTGTCGGTGGCGGCCTTCATGGCGATCATGCGCATGACATTCTCGCTGACAATGGCGTCAAGTATGGCTTGAAACAAACTGATTTTCACTGCACGCGGCAGCAAATCGTTGAGCAATTCACTGGCATTTGGACTGAATTCATAAAGAGCTTCGCTGGTCCTTATGCCGCTCTTGGCGGCGGCGGGCACGCGCATGGGCAGCAGTTGCATGGTCTCAGGAACTTGCTTGCTGTTGCTGACAAACTTCATGTAGACAATTCGGCAGGCGTCGTATTCACCCGCTAGATACTCGCTCATCAAACGCTCCGCCAGCGGCTCCACCATTTCAAAAGTTGGTCGATCACCAAATTGGTGCTTCTGCGCGACTGGAACTTTTTGAAACTTGAAGAACGCCGTGGCTTTTTTGCCGATGGTTTCAACAACGCTTTGGGCGTTGCGACTTTTGACGCCCTTCAAGGCGATCAGCGAAGTGCGCAGGACATGGCCGTTGTAGGCGCCGCACAATCCGCGGTCGCTGGCAATGACAAGAATAAGTTCTTTGCCGGCTGGCTTGGCGGGCGCCAGGCACAGCGGATGACTTTCATCACCAGCGCGCGCCGCGACTTCGGCCACCAGTTCGCGAATGCGCTCCATATATGGACGACTTGCTTTGGCGCGACTAAGACTTGCGGTGAACTTCGCCGTGGCGATCATCTGCATCGTCTTGGTGATGCGTTGAATCGTTCGGACAGCGACCATTCGTTTTTTAATTTCGCGGATCTGCGCCATGGGGCAAGAAGTTTAGCGAATTTTTGTCGGCGGACGAGCGCAAGTTTGGGGCTAGCAAATCTTCATTCCGTCAAAGCCAAGGCGCATGCCCGCGGGCAGCGTGGGGTCAAATTCGCCGTGGCGAAGATCGTGGGTCATATGCACAAAAATCGTTTGTTTTGCCGCAATTTTTTGCGCCGCGGCAATGGCCTGATCGCATGTGAAATGCGTCGGATGGGCGCGCGGGCGCAACATGTCAAGAATGAGCGTGTTCACCCCCTCAAGAAATGGCCAACTCTCGCGCGGAATGTGGTTCACATCGGTGCAATAGGCAATTGGAAACAGAGGATCGGCGATTGGTGAATCAAAGCGCCAACCAAGAATGGGAAGGCGTCCATGCATCATGGTGAAAGCCGTGGCGGAAATTCCGTGCAAGTTCAGTTGCGTGCCGTGCGCCACGCGTTGCTGCGTGAGCGAGGCCACGAAGGAGTCGTTTTTATTTCCTTGGCGATTAAAAATATGTCGATAGACGCGCTCCAATTGCTCCCAGGTTTCATTGTCCGCGTACACAGGAATTGGCTGGCGCATCATGGCGTTGTATCGACGCACTTCATCAAGACCAAAGACATGGTCGACATGGCCATGCGTGATCAGAATGGCGTCGCAGCGATCAATGCCCGCGCGCAAACTTTGCTCGCGGTGGTCGGGCGGAACATCGATCAAGACCACGCGCGGCTGGCCAGTTGCGTCGGTGAATTGCAACATGGCGCCAGTGCGCAAGCGCTTGTCACGCGGGTCGGTGCTTTGGCACGTTGCGCAATCGCAGCCAATCACGGGCACGCCCGAACTTGTGCCTGTTCCAAGCAATGTCAACGCGGCCTTGAGTTTGCTCACTTTGTCGCGCGCTCCACGGCGTGTGTTGAAGGCCCATTCATGTGCGGCGCCCCAAAGTTTGTGGGCAACTTCGTGTTGCGGTTGCGTGAAATGTATGGGCAATGCAACTTCGTGTTGCGGTTGCGTGAAATGTATGGGCAATGCAACTTCATGTGGCGGCTTGCTGCGACGGGTGTGGCGAAAGTGCTTGATGCAATTGCGCAACCACGGCCGCGGGATGATCCGCGCCACACACCGCGGCGCTAACAGCCACGCCGCGGCAACCCACGGCGATCAATTGTCCAATGTTTTGCGCGGTAATTCCACCAATCGCAAGATGCGGCGTCTGTGGATAGTGACGAATGAAATCCGCGACCAACGCAACGCCGCACGGCGAACGATCGGGCTTGAGTTGCGTTGCAAAGATGGCGCCCACTCCGCACACATCGGCGCCTTCTGTCACGGCGGCCAACGCTTCGGCGGCGTTGTGGGTACTGGCTCCAATGAGCAAATGCGTGCCCGCAAGTTTGCGCGCGGCGCGAATGGATACATCGCCCGTGCCCAAGTGAACGCCGTCGGCGCCACTTGCCAAGGCAATGTCCACGCGGTCATTCACCATCACGCGCGCCTTGGCGGGCCGGGCCACTTCCAGGATTTTTTCCACGCGCGCGATCAAGTCGCGATCGGACATGTTTTTCTCGCGCACTTGAATCATGTCGGCGCCGCCATCAAGCGCGCCGCGCAACACATCCATCCAAGGAAGTTTGCACAGCGATTCGCTCAGCAACACGCACACGCGCGGTTGAAAGCGCGCGGCGCAACCAAACGCAAGAGTGGCGTCGCGTTCCAAGTCGTACATTTCATAACGCATGGCGGCCATTTGCCCAGCGAACGCGCCGTCCAGAATCTTTCCAACTTCCTCAAGCGTTCGCAGCGCCTCAATCACGCGCTTGCCCGCGGCCACGGCCACGCCACGCACATCACCGCGCTGCAATTCTTGCGGCGTGCGCGCATGTTGACCGGCGTCGCCCGCCGCGTCGCGGTGCGCCTGCAACAATCCCGCGGGAAAAACTTCAAACGCCGCGCGCAACTGATGGCGCAACGCCTTGGCGCGGCGCAATAAATCCGCCTGATCAAGCGAGAATCGCAACACATCCTCCAGCGTTCGCAAGCCTTCGCGCGCGCGATTGCCCGCGGCGTCAATGATTCTGTGTTCGCTTCGCATGGAGCAAGAGTACGCAATCCGCCAAGCAATTTCATGGCAAAGTTCATGCCTGCCACGCGCGCGCTGCTGACTTTGTAGCGCGAATACATGAACAAAGTCAATTTCACATGTGGCGCAATGCGCCGCCGCACCCTATCGTTGGCGACATGTCCGACGCAGCAAACCGCCGCAGTTTTTTGCGCCACTCCCTTGTTGGGCTTGGCGCGTTCACGGCGCTCGCTTCGCATGGGCTCACGCAAACTCTTCTCGCGGCCAACAGCAACGCCTCGTCAACCACTCACCCACCAACTCAGAAGGAGCAACACATGCCATTCACACTTCCAAGTCTTCCGTATCCAGAGGCCGCGCTCGAGCCATCAATCGATTCACAGACCATGATCATTCACCGCACCAAGCACCACCAGGCGTATGTGGACAATTTAAACAAGGCCCTTGAAGGCCACCCCGATCTACAAAATAAAACCATCGAGGAATTGTGCGCGTCGCTGCCTTCTTTGCCGGAAGCCATGCGCGGCGCGGTGCGCAACAACGGCGGCGGACATTTCAACCACAGCATGTTCTGGCAAATCATGGCGCCGGCGGGAAGTGGCGGCGCGCCAAGCGCGGAGTTGAGCGCGGCCATTACAAAAACTTTTGGCACCATGGAAGATTTCAAAGCCAAACTTGCCGATGGCGGCATGAAGCGTTTCGGCAGCGGTTGGTCTTGGCTTATGGTGAAGCCTGGCGGCGCGCTTGAAGTGGTCAGCACCGCCAATCAGGACAATCCGCTGATGAAAGGCACCATTGACACCCTTGGCACGCCCATTCTTGGCGTGGATGTGTGGGAGCACGCGTACTACTTGAAGTACCAAAATCGACGCGCCGATTACTTGAAGAGTTGGTGGGATGTGGTGAACTGGAACGAAGTGAACAAGCGTTTCGCCGCGGCAAAGTGAGCTGATTGAAAAATTCGACACGCGCGGATTGAAATTGTTTTCACTCCGCGCGTTTTTATTTTTGCGCCCCGCGGCTGCGCGCAACGCTTCCCCGTGGCGTCAAACGTTGAATAAAACAAATCACTTTGCCCATGGCAAGCGAAGTTCACAACACTCGGATCATCGGCGCACGTCGCTTTTGAATCACTTTGCAAGCGGCGTGCGCGGCGCAAGTCCATCCACCATGGCTTCAAAATCTTTTCGCGCGCCTTCCACGATGCTCTCTGGACCGACCACGCGAATGTAAATAGTTTCTTTCGGTAACTCGATGACCGCGGCGAGTTGCTCAGAATTATTTTGCGCCTGGCTCATGCCCATGCCCTTCCACGCGCCCTTCACATCCACGCGCGTAACGGAAACACCAGCCACCACGCGCTGCGATCGCGTTGGTTGCGCCGGACTGCCGTCAGTATTTTGAAATTGGTTTTTCCAGCGCTCAATGTTGGCGTCCACGCTGCCGCCATCGCCCAATTTGAACACGCTCACAATTAAGTCCGCGCACGGCGCACCTTTGCCTGACGCCTGGGCGCACACTTGATATTGCAAAGTGCGAAACTGCATTGACGGCTTCACCCACATCCACGCCGCGGGCTTGGGCAGCGTGATTGACGGCAATTCAATCAATGACGGATTTGAAGTGGCGCTACTGGTCAACGGATCCACGGAGGGAATGGCCGCGGGCTTGGGCAGCGTGATTGACGGCAATTCAATCAATGACGGATTTGAAGTGGCGCTACTGGTCAACGGATCCACGGAGGGAATGGCCGCGGGCTTGGTGGCAGCAATGGCATTTGAGTTCGCTGATGAAATCGCAGTCGTCGCCGCGGCAGTTGGCGCAGAAACCGTTTCGGCGTTGGTGGCGGCTTTCACTGGAAACGCCGATGGAAGCTTGGGTTTGGGCGCGTCGTCGGCGCACGACACGAGCGCGCCACAGAAGAATCCCATCACAAGTACGCGGCACACGATTGAAAGTTGATTGCGCATCGCTCTACGATACAAGCGATGCCACGCACACGGATCACCGCCAAAAAAATATGGACAGGCGACGCAACGCGCCCATTTGCAAAGTCAATCACCATGGATGGCGGGAAGATTGTGGGCATTGATGACGCGAGCGCGGTCGACCACGAAATAGATGGCGGCGAATTTGTCTGTCCCGCGTTCATTGACTCGCATGTGCATTTACTGCTTGGCGGTCGCGCGCTTTCACACGCGCATCTGGCCGGAGTTTCATCGCGTGAAGAATTTGAGCGTGTGATTCGCGCCAAGCATGAAGCGCTGCCTAATAATGTCTGGCTTGAGGCCAGCGGTTGGGACCAAGGGAATTGGCAACGCCAATCGCCGCCCAATGCGCGGATGAATGCCCAAACCCAAACACAAAGCCAAACACAAACACAAAGCCAGACGCAAACCCAGACGCAAACGCAAATTCACTGGCACAAAAATTCTCAGCACGACATGCCCGATCAAACTTGGCTTGCAAGTTGCGGCAACCGCCCCGCCATTGCGTGGCGCATGGATCAACATGTGTGCGTGGTCAATCGCGCGGCGCTGAACATTATCGCGCAACACCACGATCTTTCGCGCGATCCCGTTGGCGGAACAATCGCGCGCGACGCGGCGGGCAAACCCACTGGATTGCTGCTGGAACAAGCCGCCTGGAAACTGGCCATTCCTTGCGTTCCAGAGCCAAATTCAGCCGTTTTGTGCCAAGCCGCCCACGCCGCGGCGCGTCACTTGCACGCGCATGGCATTGCCACCGTTGGCAGCATGGAATATTCGCGCGACATTATTTCAACGCTCTCGCCACTGCGCCATGAATTGAAATTGCGTATTCGCGCCACCATTCTTGACCGCGAGTGGCCCGTTGATTGGAGTCTGGGTCAATGCGTCACCGCTGACGACGCGTTGCGCATTATTGGTTTTAAAAGTTTCATCGATGGCACGCTTGGTTCGCGCACCGCGCGCATGCTTGAACCCTATTGCGACGCGCCCGACAGCCGCGGCATGTTTGTTGAACTGGCGGAGTCGGGAAAACTTTCCCTGTGGTTGCGCGAGGGACTTTCGCGCGGCTGGAGCATGTCCATGCACGCCATTGGTGACGCGGCTTTGCGCGCCGCGCTTGACGCCGCCGACGCCGCGGAATCTTTTAGCGACACAGATGCCCGCGCGGTGGAAATGTATGTCGACGCTCCATCGCACAGCGCGGGAAAAATATCCGCCGCCAATGCCGCCCACATCAACCGCTTGCGCGAGTCGCTACGCATTGAACACGGTCAGACCGCGCATGCCAGCGACATTGCCCGCTGCAAGGACCGATGGTTGAGCATGCAACCCCTGCACAAATATTTCGACGCTGGCCCCGCCCTTACGCGACTGGGCGCCGCGCGCATGGATCGCTTCTTTTCTTTCAAACAATTCCACGAAGTCGGCGCGCGACTTGCCTTTGGCAGCGACTGGCCCATTGTGGAGCCTGACTGTTTGCAAGCCATGCAAACCGCCATCACTGGCGCCACGGCTGGCGGCGCAACCACCCGCGCCGAATCCAATATTTGCGCCGAAATTGCTCTGAAAGCATTCACCTGCAACGCCGCCAAGTGCCTGCGTGCCAGCGACACATGCGGCACACTGAAAGTTGGCCATGCCGGCGATCTTGTGTCGCTTGAGCGCGATCCACTCACTATGGATTGGTCCAAGCACAAGCCAAACATTCGCTTCACATGCGTGGCTGGGCTGGCCACAACTGCCGCGCGCTAAAAAATCAAGCCGCATTGCGACCCGCCGAACACGCTCCATGTTGTGTCGGTGAATAATTGCGGGCGACACAGCGCGACACATTTATCTCAACTGCACAACACGCTTGGCAAACATCTTCTACTCTTGCATAATGCAAAGCGGTTGGTGGGTACATGATCTTTACGAAAGCAGCCCGGTACTTCTGGCCAGCTGGGTGTTCTGGGTTTTGCTCAGCATTATGCTGCATGAACTTGCGCACGGTTGGGCCGCCATTTGGCAAGGCGACAACACGCCGCGCGACTTGGACCGCATGAATCTGAATCCACTGACGCATATGGGTCCAACCTCGTTGATCTTTTTCGCGCTCATCGGTTTTGCATGGGGCATGATGCCCGTTGATCCAACACGCTTTCGATGGGGCCGCGGCGGCGAGGCGGCCGTTGCGTTCGCTGGACCGCTGATGAACATTGTGCTTGCGTTGATCTCGTTGACCGCGCTTGGAATTTGGCTGGCTCGTGGACCCGTGGACACGCAGATCTACGACAATCTGCAAATCTTTTTATACGCCGGCGGCTGGCTGAATTTTTTCCTGGCCGCGTTTAATTTATTGCCCGTGCCACCGCTTGACGGCTCGCGCATTCTCGCCGGTCTTTCACGCCCAGCCCGCGAAATCATTGAAAGCCCACCCGTAATGCAGTTTGGCTGGATGGCCATCTTCGCGCTCAGCATGTTGGGCTTCTTCGCGCCCATCGAGCGCTTCTGCCGCTTGATTTCTATTGAGTACGCCCAGCGCGTCGCCATGATTTTTGGCGCATAACCGCTGATTTTGCTGCTTTTGGCGCGCCTCCGCAAAGAAATTTCATCAAGCGGTTGGCGTGAAATGAAACTTTGGTTACACTTGTCGATTCGCACCTGCCCACCGTTATGACGGCACGGCGAGCTGAAAAGCCCGCCCCACCGACATACGGAACTGACAAGTTGATCGCTGATCAACTGGTTCCGAGGAGGCGGCTGATGGAGAACTCACGTGGTCGTATTACGTTTCAAGCGTTTCGGAAGAATTCATCGTCCAACATATCGATTGTGCGCCGCTGACAAGCGCTGCCCTCGCAACGGAACGGTGATTGAGGAACTGGGTTGGTTCGATCCAGCCGGTCCTGAAGGCAAACAATTTGAATTCAACATGGAGCGCGTGGCGCATTGGTTCAAGATGGGCGCGCAGCCATCTCAAACCGCGGCCAACATGATCAAGAAAGCTGGCGGAACAATTCCGGCGGCCGCGATCAAGGCGCTCTTGGTGCGCAGCAAAGTTTCGAAACATCCAAAGCCAGTCGTGGTGGCAACACCAGCGGCTGCAGCAGAGGAGACCCCGAAGGGCGAGTAACGCCTTTCGAGGAATACGGAGGTGCGCATTGACCTCCTCACAATTTTCCCGGAGATGATGGCAACGCCGTTGGCGACCAGCATTCCCGGCCGAGCGGCGAGTTGCGGCGCGCTGGAATGTCATGTGCACGACATTCGCGCGTGGAGCAACTCACCCCACCGCAAGGTGGATGACCGACCCTTTGGGGGCGGGCCCGGAATGGTGTTCATGTGTGACCCCCTCGTCGACGCGGTCGAGGCGGTTGAAAAATTAGACTCACGAGCAGCGTGCCGCGTGTTGCTTACGCCGCAGGGTGAACCCCTTCGGCAATCTCGCGTGGAATGGCTTGCCAAACAGCCGCGTTTGCTGCTGATTGCGGGCCACTACGAGGGAATTGATGAGCGGGCGATCCAAGAGCTTCGCCCGCTTGAACTGAGTGTCGGCGACTTCACAGTGTCTGGCGGCGAGCTGCCCGCGCTGTTGGTGGTCGACGCGGTGTCCAGACTTCTTCCAGGAGTTCTGGGGCATGAATGTTCGGCCGCGCAAGACTCCTTCAGTCTTCGCGACGAACAAGGCAATCCGCTTTTGGATTGCCCTCACTTCACCCGACCGCGCTCGTGGCGCGGCAGGGATGTTCCCGAGATCTTGCTCTCGGGCGACCACGCGGCAATCGCGGCGTGGCGGTTGGAACAATCGGTCAGTCGCACGCGTGTGCGTCGGCCGGATTTATTTGGAAGCGCCACCCCTGAGTCGTAAGAACTCAAGTGGAAAGTGTTGAACGGCGGATTTGCGAAAGCAAAAGCTGAACAACCAAACGGATCCGTCCTGGATCCAGATTGAGACTGGTCATGAATCGTCAACTGTTAATCGAACAACTTCTCTCCCCGCAACTTAAAGTCGGCAAAGATTTGCCAACATGCAGCGTCGGTGACACCATTGACGTGCATTATAAGATTGTCGAAGGCGACAAGGAGCGCGTGCAGGTTTTCCAAGGCGTGCTGATCGCCGAGAAGGGTCGTGGCGTGAACCACACCATCACCGTGCGCCGCATTGTTGCCAACGAAGGCGTGGAAAGAATTTTCCCGCTGCATTCGCCGCGCATCGCAAAGATTGATGTGATTCGTCGTGGCGATGCCCGACGCGCCAAGCTGTACTTCTTGCGTGAGCGCACCGGCAAAAGCCGTCGTTTGCGTGATCAACGCCGCGGCTTAAAGGGCCTTGAGGCCGCTTTGCAAGCCACGGACACGACACCGCCACCAGCTGCGGAATAAGCCTTTTTCATTGGTTTTCAACAATCGCCCCAAGTGACCCTTGGGGCGATTTTTATTTTTACATGTGCGCTCCGTGGCGCGCAGCCTTGGCGGGCGCGCTTGCGCGACGTTCATGCGCGTGAATAAAAATACCGCGCCGTTCGCTTGGCGGGCGCGATTTCAACACGTGTCAATTGAAATGACAAACGCCCTGCTGTAAGTCCCCACTCCCACCAGCGATGATGCGTGTACTCACGGCGCTGACGGGGTCGACGGCCGCGCTGGCAACTCGCGCAAATATATATTTGCAAACTCAATTGGCACGCCGTGATGTTGCAGCGCAATCGGACCGTCCGCGGGCACGCCTGGAAGCCGCGCGTTGTTCACCACCGTTTTTCCGTTCAACACCACGGTTAAGCGATCGCCCTGCATTGTCATTTTCATGCGATTCCATTTGCCAGGCGGCGCGTCGGCATTTTCAGATGGCGTCACGCCCGCGCGCACTTCTGCGGTTTGCGAAGGATCGGTTCGATATCCAAACACCTCGCCGCTTCCAACCGGCCACGACCAAATATTCACCTGGCTCTTGTCATTGCCGCGAAGATAAATTCCGCTGTCGCCAAACTCGTCAATCTCCACTGTCTCTGGCTTGCCGTCCTCGCCGATTGGCGTGGTTCCATCCTTGCGCACCACGGGCACCTTGGACTTGTGCGAGGTTCCGCTCCAACGCCAATCGATCATCAATTCGAAGTCGGCGTACTTGTTCACGCTCCACAATGTTTCGCCGCCGCCGTCATAGGTCAACTTCCAATCATCCACTTTCCAGTGGCCAGACAAATCCGTCTGCTCGATCCAGCCTTGCAACGAGCCTGTGAAAATGCTGCGAAATCCTTGGTCTTCCATGCATTTTGCCTCTGGCGCAAGCGGCTCGCCAGCGGGCAATTCTTGAATACGAATGTTGCGAAAGTGAACGGGCGTGCCCTCGCTCTCAAGGCAAATAAATCCCTCGCGCGGATTCACATCAAAGGCGCCGCTGACTTCCTTTCCATTGATGGCCAACTTAATCGTGCCGTCGATCGCCGTCACGCGGTAGTGATTCCATTCGCCCGCGCCCTTGGTGCGATTCTCACTTGGCAAGCAACGCGCCCAACCCGCGGGGTGCGGTCGGTCTGGCTTCATAGTTGCACCGTGAATAGAAAAAATATCGCCTTGGCTTGTGTACATTAATTTGTCGCCTTCGCGCATTTCCTCACCCAACATAATTTGCACTTCAACGCTGCGTGTGAATGGCTGGCCCTTGGCCGTAATGGGATCGCTCCAAATAAATAAGCCCGCGTTGCCCGTTGGACTTTCATGCATCCATTCAAGCTCCAAAACAAAATTGCGGTAGGACTTCTCGGTGCGCAACACGCCAGTGGGAACGCCTGTGCAAAAAATTTCGCCGTTCTTGACGCTCCATGTGGTTGGACTTGTGTTGACATTCACCCAACCCGACAAATTTTTTCCATTGAAGAGCGGCGTGAACCTATCCGCGGTCATCACCATGACGGACTTGGCTTGGTCAGTTTGAACAGCGAGCGTTGCGGCAGCGACCACTGTTGCCGCATGCGAAGAAATTGTGGAAGTTTGCGCTTGCGAAGACGCAATAATTGAAAGCGCGACCATTGAAGCGGCAAGTCCAAACGAGGCAAAATGGTGTGTTTGCATGCGTGCAATCTAACTTGCCCAACGGCGTTTGTGACTGCTCCGTCCGTGCTGAAATTTCAAATGAGCAATTTATATTTGCGCCGCTTGTTAGCCCATTGCAACGCGAAGAAATTAATTCTCGCGCGCCCGCGCACAGTGCTTACCATGTCGGCGTGAACATACATGTCCTTCATGATTGCCGCGTGCTTGCCAATTTGACTGGGCAAACGCAATTGCCCTGCGACGGAATTGTCACGCGCCTGGGTCAAGCCAACGACATTGCTGCGGCATGGATTGATGGCAACCCTTTAAGCGACAACTTTATCGCGGATGTGGATCAAGTTTCACCGCGGCTTCTGATGTACAGCGGAACGCTTTCAAACACTTTGTTTGGCGAGGATCCGCGTACATGGCTCAAGCCTGGCCGCGCCGCCCTTGACGCGTTCGCCGCACGGGTTCTTCCCACGCTGCAAACCACCAAACGCGCAATTTGTTTTCGTCCGCACGCGCGCCATGTGCTAAGCGATCCGCAAGGCACCCTGCGATTTCTTCTTGATCACGAACATCAGCCATTTGAAATTGCGCTCAGTCCCGCCGACATGATCGCGCCAGACATGGTTGGAACCATTGACGATCACCTGCGGCGAATGTTTGAATCACTGGCGCCGCGCGCCGCCATGGTTTTTCTAAACGACATACGCCTCAACGCCGCCGGCCAAGCGCGCAGCGTGGCGCTAGGCGATGGAATATTGCCGCAAGAACTTGTCCTGTCATTGATCCGTGAGTACGTGCCCGCGACCACGCCCGTGGTGTTGCCGCCGCACAAACTGGATCAGCAATTGAAATGGCTGAGATTTGAGCACGCCCAAACCATTTCCAAGTAAGACCCGATGATGGCTTTATGGGGCAACCAACCACCGGCTGATTCAAGGGTTCCACTTGCACAACCCAGCACTTGAGCAATCCAAACCAAAAATTGGCGCACGTCACATAAATTCAATGGACATTTCATTGGACTCCCCCCATTTGAGAGTTACAATATAAATGCAATGCCCACAAAGATACGGGTGTTTGGAGGTTCGTCAGGATGACATCGCACGCATCAACTCTTGATGCCCGCGTCTTGGTGCTGAATCGGCTCTATGGTGCTATACGCATCATCGATGCCGCTCGCGCTTTCTCTCTGCTATTTCGTGAACTTGCCGAGGTCATCTCTGTTGAGGATGGCTCGTATATGAATTACACATTCAACACGTGGAGCGAGGTCTCCGTGTTGCAGCGCGAGTACGAGTCCGAGCAGCACGACTGGGTACACACCGCGCGCTTGGTGATTGCGGTGCCAAAAATTATCCGCTTGTTCCGCTACGACCGCTTTCCAAGACAGCAAGTGAAATTAAATCGCCGCAACATTTACGCGCGTGATGAAAGCCGCTGCCAATATTGCGGCAGACATTTTTCCACCAAGGAACTCACGCTTGACCATGTGAAACCGCGGGTGCAAGGCGGCGAGAATTCCTGGGAAAATTTGGTGTGCGCCTGCGTGAAATGCAACGCTCGCAAAGGCGGCCGAACTCCCATGCAATCTGGAATGAAGCTTATTCGCGCTCCATTTCGCCCAAAACGAAATCCCGCCATCGCGCTGCGTTTGGGCACCCCCAAGTATCAAAGTTGGAAAGCGTTCTTGGACGACGCTTATTGGTCGATTGAATTGACCTAGGGATTTTTCTTGCGCTTCATAAAAACGCATGGGGAAAGCACCAATAGTGCGTCACCTTTAGCTTGTGATTGTCACCTGCACAATACCGCGCTTGAAATCACATCTGAAATAGCACCACATTCAACGCAAGCACCGTTGCGTTCTGAATTCCGTGCGCGATCATTCCAGGAAACACGCTGCCGCTCCACTCGCGCGTGATGCAGAAGCCGCATGCCAATCCCGCCAACGCCGGCGCCACGAACGCGCCTTGTGGATGAATGCCCGCGAAGATTGTTCCACTGATCACCATTGAGAAAATCATGGATGCAAGCACGCCCCACTTGCTTGTGCCTTGGCGAAGATGTCCATAGAGCACTCCGCGAAATATGATTTCCTCCGTGATAGGCGCGGCCACGCACGCCAACGCGAAGAGCAGAAATAATTCCAGATGATTGGCTTTGTCAATCAGTTCCTGAATAGGGTGCGTGGGATTTCCTAGGTTGGGCACGTCAAAGAACCAACCCATGCCTAGGCCAATCAGAAGACCCAATCCCATCAGCGGCAGCGCGGCTACGTAGGAAATGGCGGTCTTCCACAGTAACTGAAAAAACCCTTGATTCCAGCGTAAACCCGTCAGATCCATGAGCGCGCCCATTGAAAGTCCGCGCCAGCGCGCCCATGTAAGCGCGCCAAGCGCCGCGAACATGAGTGCGCCTGACATCACCAAACGCAATGGCGATTCTGGATCCATCGGCACCAACATGGCGGCGAATTGCAATCCCAGAAACAAGACAAACCACGCCACGAATGTTTCACCAAGTATGAGCGATGTGTTGGCGTGCGATGTGATTGCAGAACCAATTTTGCGTGTGAGCCCCATCACGATCAGCGTAATCAACGCGACGATACCGCATGCGCCAAAGCCCATGAACCACGTTGCGGCCACGCCCAACACCAACATGAACACCAAGTCGCTTTCTTGCAACTCGCTCAGTGCGTGTTCGTCGGCAGAAATTTTTGCATGCGCGAATGTTCCAAACCATCCAAGCCGCTGCTGCAACAATTCAAATTGCTCTTTGGTTGGTTGCGGTTTTTGCTTAAAGGTGCCTGTTCCGTCCGCCGCCTCAATCATCTCAGGCCATGCAATCACGGCGGCGCGCGTGGCGTTCACCAAGGCCTTGTCACTCGCCTTGTCGCTTGCCAAAACATTTTTATTGTCGCTTGCAGCGCCGCCCAAATCGCCAACATCAACTGCAAAACTTTTCGCCGCCAAATCAATTTGTTGGGCGGCCTCGGCTTTCATTCCAAAGCTGGCCAACACAATCGCACTGGCTAAGCGATCAAGCGGCTCATCGCCCAAAATTACATCCTTGGCCAATGGCCCAGTCCCTGCACCTGTCATGCTTGGCAAAACCACCAACAATCGCCCGCGCAACTCCGTGGCGGACGAAACATTCTCCTGGTGAATCGCCTCGCTCTCCCCTTTGGCTTCTTCTGTATCTGGCTTCATGGCATGCGCGTCATCGGCGCTAGCCAACTCGCTCTGCGTATCTGCTTGCGCCAGGTCGCCCTCACTGTTTTTTGGATCTGGCCTATGCGGCACATACATCGACACGCCAGCAATGCCAAGAATCAGAACCCAAATGGCTACGGCGTGAAGAAATCGCTGCATTCCCGCACAATAGCGGGTTTTGGCGCGCCGCGAACCCTCTGCCATGCCGCAAATCGCTAATGCGCCTATGACACAAAGCGCAGAATCCAACGCCAAAAAACTGCACCGCCGCTTGACAGAAACGGCAAAGTTTCTATCCTCCTCAACCCGGCATATTCGCTGGAAACAAATCAAATGCCACGCCAGACCACATTTATCAAGCCAGGCACGACCAAACTTTCTTGGAGGCATGTCGATGCAACCAAAATGGTTTTGGGTCGACTCGCCACTGAAGTCGCAACCGTATTAATGGGCAAGCACTTGCCCAACTACACACCCAATGTCGATTGCGGCGAGGGCGTGATTGTGACCAACGCTTCAAACGTGGCCATCACCGGCCGCAAACTTGATCTCAAGACCATTCGTCGATGGAGCGGCTATCCAGGTGGATTGCGCGTGCGCAATTACCGCACGGTTCTAGCCGATGATCCGACAACTCTGGTTCAAGAGGCAATCATTCGTATGTTGCCGCGCGGACGCCTGGGTCGCAAAATGCGAACCCGTCTTCGTATTTTCGCTGGCGCCGAGCATACTTTCGCCGCTCAGCAACCAACCAAGCTTGTCATCAAGTCACGAAAGGCTCCAGCCACTCGCTGATATTTCCCATGAGAACTCAAGACAAATATTCAGATCGAAACCGCGACCGCAATCAAGATGGCGAAGAGATGGATTTCACCCCAGTCGCCGTTGTGAAAGCGCCACCTGCTCCCCGCCCGCTTCGCGCGCAAGAGCCAGCCGACAAGTTTGGTTGGTGGTGGGCCACTGGCCGCCGCAAGACCTCCATCGCCCGCCTTCGCATCAAGCCAGGCAAGGGTGAATTCAAGATAAATGAGCGTGAATTTGATCAGTTCTTTGTTGAGGAGCGCGATCGAAAGAACATTCTTGCCGTGATTGAAAAGACCGGCATCAAGGGTCAAATTGATATTCGCGCCACATGCAATGGTGGCGGCGTCACTGGTCAGACGGGCGCGGTGTTGCTTGCGCTTGCTCGAGCCGTGATGGCTTACGACCCGACTTTGGAAACCGTGCTGCGTGACAATAATTTCTTGACCCGCGACGCCCGCAAGGTGGAGCGCAAGAAGTACGGTCAATCCGGCGCGCGTCGACGTTTCCAATTCAGCAAGCGTTGATTTCTTTGGCTACGCGTTTGTGTAAAGCGATTTCATGCGCTTGTTTTTGCGTGGCGTTTGCGTTTACGCACTTGTTGGCGCGAAGAGATTTCATGCGCTAGCTTTTTTGCGTGATGCCACTTGTCACCTTGCGCTTGTTCGAACAAGTGTTCGCAATGCGTTCGCGGCAATAATGGCGGCGCGCCGAGGATGAATGCCAAGAATTTTCGCCGCGTCATTCAAAGTGTGCGGGGTCATACCTTTCCAGCCATAACGCAGAGCAAGCACATCGCCACCAACGCTTGGCGTAGCGACCACTTGCGACAAATCATCGCGCAGTGGCGCCACGCGCAACCATGGCACGCATTGCAATTGCAACCCAGGCGACAATTCAGCGCGCTCGTTCAAAGCGGCGCGCGCGCGAAATTTCCAATGTTTCGCAACTGTTTTTTCAGCATGCGCGGCTGCCAACGAACCCAAACGAATTGGCCGCCCAATTGGCGGAGCCAGCATGCATTGATCAAGCACTGCGCAGGCGCTCTCCAGCGCAATTTCAATGGCTTGACACATGAGTGCGACATGAAGTGAAACAAGTGGCGCGCCCACGATGGCTTGAAGCCGTCCAAGCGCTTCGCCAACCGAACGCTGCAGAAGCGAAAGACGAAGTCGCGCCGCCCAACGCAACGCGGTTTCACAGCGGTCAAGATCAACCCACTGCTTATCAGAGTTGCTAATGGCAGACTTGTTACTTGCCAAGATTTTACTGGCGGACTTGGGGCTTGCTGTTTTTTTGTGCGAAGCCAGTTTGTCTGGCTGGACCATTGTGAAAGCGCCGCGCTCCGCTTGCCACAACAGAAATCGCAGCGCGGTCAGTTGCATGACATCCGTGGTCGCCATATTTTTACGCGATTGCGAAACGGGCGCGAATGCCGCCAGAAAATCTCGCGATTGTGTGGGCCATTCTCCATCAGCTAGATGTTGGCGAACTTCCATTGGAGCCAGCAATGTTTCAGCGGCGTCAGTGCGCTGGAATGTTGCAAGCGGCGCTACTTGCGTCACGCACTCCTGAATTCGCCGCAGCCGCTGCTTGGCAATGGTGCGCAACACGGCGGGGCGTGTTTGTCCAACGCGCCGCGCGATGGTGTTCAAATCCACGCCACGCATCCAACTACGCCAAGCCAAACCAGCCTTTGAATCGTTCAAGACAATGCGGCGTTTCAACTGGGAAATTGAGCCGTTTTTCTCTAGTTGCTCCAGGGCTGTACGCGCCATGGTCACCGAAATTTTTTCTTTGCGCGCCAATTGAACTGCCGCCGCATTCAATGTGCCGCCGCCCTTGGCAACCGCGCGCGCGCACGCCAACAATTGTTGTCGTTCGTGTTGCGTTGGCATAACGCGTTTCACTTTGGACAACAACTCTGGATGTCGTGTTTGAAACCACTTGATTGCGGCACCCGCGCAACCCACTCGGCAAGTTCTTCCAAATTGAAAGCGCATGCTGATGAAACCCAGACGGCGCCAGCGTTGAATGCTGCGCACGCCCACACCAAGTTTTTTTGCCGTTTGTTCCAGCGTGAACGCGCCGCCCTCTGCGCTTGCGGCGTCAATAGGCGCGCGATCCGTCAGCCGAATAGCCAGCGCCGCAAGGTCATCAATCACCGCGGAGCCAACCAGTGACGCCGTAATATCCGCGCCACGCGAACGCACGCCCGTCACTTTTTCAATGAGCCATGATTCACTGACAAGTTGATCGGCGTCTATGGAGCGCGCCAATTGCTGAGCGTTCATGGCCATGCGCCGCAATACATCGGCTTTGGCATACTCAACCTGCGATAAAAGATTGGCCGCCGCGCCGGTGCGAAATCGCGGACGCCTAGCCAAACGCTATCTCTGAAGGAACGCGATGGGCTTGTTTCGCTGTTTGCGTGGCGGGTAAAGCCGCAAGATCAATTCGATCCACAGTCAAACCCGGACCAAACGCGACCAAGCACATGTCGCCGGTTGCTCCGCTTTGCAGCAAGCGATCAAGCACAAAGAACACACTGCCGCTGCTCATGTTGCCGTGATCGCGAAGAACACCACGCGCGGCAATCAAACTTTCCGGCGCAAGGCCGCCGCAATGTCGCGCGTTGGCGCCGCGCTCCATTGCATCCAATATCGCTGCGCCGCCTGGATGAATGACGCACTGGCGCAAGTGGCCAAGCGCGGCCGGCGCCGCCAACTCAATATGCGCGGGAACACTTCGATCAAGCGTCATTGCGAAACCCGCGTCGGTGATTTGCCAACTCATGGCATGCGAAGTATTTGGAATGCGCCGCGCCTGCCGTGGACCAACAGTGATTGAAAGACCATGGCGCAGCGCAAGACTGTCGTCCAGTTCCATTGCTCGATCACACGCATGATTGCCATTGAGCGCAAGATTGGCGTTGAATCCAAATGAATTTTCAAGCGGCATTCCGCGGTGAATCG
This sequence comes from Phycisphaerales bacterium, assembly GCA_009691785.1. Taxonomy (GTDB): domain Bacteria; phylum Planctomycetota; class Phycisphaerae; order Phycisphaerales; family SM1A02; genus SYAC01. The sequence continues at coordinate 21,155 of SIAM01000009.1, read as the reverse complement.
GCGTGTTTGAAACGATCAACGCGGCGGCTCCATCGGCGAACAATAAACTGGCCACCATATTTTGCGCGTCGCGGTCATTGCGTAAATGCAGCGAGCACAATTCCACGCACACCAGCAACACCACCGCGCCCTCATGTCGCAGAGCGGCGCCGGCGGCGGCGTCAAGTCCGCAAATTCCACCAAAGCAACCCATGAATCCAATTTGCGAAGTTCGCACCCTGGGCGAAAGTCCCGCCTGCACGCAAATGTCGTGCAGCGGCCCTGGCGATTCAAACCCGGTGCACGTGACAACAATAAAGTCGGTAATTTCTTGCGCCGTGCGATTTCCACGCGTCAACGCTTGCGCAATGGCGCGCGCGGCCAGCGCCGGCGCGTGTTGCGAAAAACATTTCATGCGCTGCGCCGTTGTCAGCGAAATAATTTCTTGCAGTGGCATGACCGCGGCGCGGCGCTCTATGCCGCAATGTTCAACCATGCGCTCCCACCGCTCTTGTGAGGACGCTTTTAAATTCCACAATTGCGCTTGCTCGCGCCCAATATCGTGTTGCGTGCGCTGCAGAGCCGGCGTTGCAAAGCCCATTGATTCAATGCGCACACTCATTGGGTCATGCTACAAGCGAGCCACGACGCGGCTCTAGGAAATGTTCGCGCCGCTTGGCACATGATTGAGGCGCGCGCGGGTTGCCCCAAAAACCACGCCGTTCGCAGTGTTTTTTGCTGCCTACGCGCAATGTGATCGCGGTGCCAATTCAAATATGTGCGCGCCGCCGCCGCGCTCCAGGCGCCATGCTGTTTCCATGTCGCGCACAATCCTTGCGCGCTCTCAAAGGCCCAGCGCATTCCCTCGCCGGAAAATGGCTCGGCATATCCCGCCGCGTCCCCCACCAACGCCGTTGATTCATCGGCGATGCAAGTGGGCACCCACGGCAACGGTCCCGCCGCATGCCATCGGCTTGGCCTGCCTTCTTGCAACGCCGCCGCAAGCAACGGCCAATCACGCGCCACTTCATTCAGCAAATCATCTGGGCGACTGACATTTGAATTGCGATCGATCAAACCCGCCACATGAATTTGTTCATGCGACTCGGCGACCACGCCCAAATATCCGCCACGCACCACGCGCATTTCAATACGCTCTGCCGGCCAATTCCTAAGCGCCATCGGCGCGCGCCACGAACCAGCGAAGCCATACTTGCGCCCTGGACTTGCGGGGTTCCAACCACGCGCGCGCGCAATGCCGCTACCAAGACCGTCCGCCGCAATGACCAACTTTGCGTTGACGACACATTCTTCGCCCGCCATTCGCACGGCGACTTTTCCTGGCGACACCCATTTCGCCGTGGCGGATTGCACAACGCGCGCGCCAACGCGTTCGGATTCCTCCAACAATTTTTTGTCCAGCTCCACTCGTGGCGTGATCGCGCCCAAAGCAGGCAAATTCATTTCAAATCCTTGCGCACCACTGCGCCAAGCCACTTGGCCAGTTGCGCCCGTGGACACCGACTCAACCACCTCCCGCAATCCCAACTCGCTCAAAATTTTCCACGCGCCGCCCGACAAACAATGTCCGCAACATTTGTCGCGGCCTCGCGCTTGCGCGTCCACCAACATCACGCGTGCGCCTGCGCGCGCCAACGCAATGGCGCACGAACTTCCAGCGGGTCCGCCGCCCACCACAAGCACATCGACGGACTGCTCATCGCCCAAAGTAGAAAATAAATTTAGATTTGCTTGCGCCACAGCGCGCGCCACGCTTGGCGTGTCTTGTGCGACGGCGTGTGTGGGATGACTCATGCGCTCCACCAAACTGCGCGCCATTGTCGCGCGCTCGCGTTGAAAAATTTATGATGCTTGTGAAATTGCATTCGTCGGCGCCTGCGACGAGTCTAGACTTGGAAGTTCGCTGACCATAGGCTCCACAAATTTGCGCGGCACGCGCGCGGGAATTCTGCACAACAACTCGTAGGCGTGATGACCAGTCATGCTGGCCACGCGCGCCGCGTGATTTGGCGCGCTGCAATCGGAGCTGATCAATTCCACCGGCGCGTGATTCCAATTTGTCGCAAGCGCGTCTGGCAACTCGCTCAAGTCGACCGCGATCTGATCCATGCTGATGGCGCCAACCACCGGCGCGTTCATCCAAATTGCTTGACCATGTTCAACAACTTCAACCCGCACCATGCGCCGCTCCACGCCCAGCGGCCGCCGCGTCACGGGGTTCATTGGCAGCAGCGGATAGCCGTCGCCGTACCCCACTGGAACCAAGCCAATTCTGCTGGTTTTTTCACATTTCCAGCGGCTGCCATAGCCCACCGCCGTGCCCGCTGGAACTGTTCGCACTTGCACAAATGAACTGCGCCAACTGAACACGGGGCGCAACTTTTTGGTGAACTCCATGAAGCGGCCATCACGCGTTCCTTCAAATGCCAAACCAGTCCACGCCAATCCAACGCGAATCATGTGGTGATGAAATCGCGGATCACGAATGGCGGCGAAGGTGCTGGCCGAATGCACGACGCAATCCGCCGGAAGCGCCGAGTTCTTGCACCAGGCTTCGAACATCTTGCGTTGTTGATCGGTGGCGGTCTCGCTGCCACCGGCGTTGGCGAAGTGCGTGAACACTCCAGCCAAGCGCAAATTTTTATCCGAGCGAATGCGCGCCGCGATCTTTGTGGCATCCGTGGGCAAGCAACCACCGCGGCCAAGGCCCGTGTCAATTTCCAAATGCAGCGGCAACAGCGCGCCAAAGTCCGCGGCGCACGCGGAAAGCGATTCCACTTGCTCACCATCATGCGCCGACAAATGCAACTGACCCTTCAGCCACATGCTGTGCGCAATTCCACCGCGATCAATCTCACGCACTGGCATAAGCGCGATCACCGACGTGCTTGGATCGGCCACGCCAACCACCTCGGCCTCCTCAATTCCGTAGACCACCAGAAAATCCGCGCGCCCCGCCACGCGCCGCGCCAAACGCGCCGCGCCCAAGCCGTAGGCATCTGATTTTAAGACCAAACCAAGGCGCACCGATGGGTCCAGCGCCGCCCGAATGACAGAAACATTATGATCAACGGCGGCAAGGTCAACGACTACTTCGCTTCGGGGGCTCATAGAGTGTCCGTTGTATCGACTTTGAAAGGGAACTACCATTAGATTCCCAAAGGATTTCATGAACTCAACAGAAACTTTCGACACCAGTAAAAAATTCGCAGACCTTGGACTTCCAGAAACACTTCTCAAAGCCGTGAACGAAAAAGGCTTTGTGTATCCAACCCGCATTCAAGCCTCGCTTCTTCCAGTGGCGCTGTCCGGAAAAGATTGCCTAGGCCAAGCCAAGACCGGAACCGGCAAGACCGCCGCCTTCGCGCTTCCAATGTTGGCGCGCCTTGACAAAGGCGATGCCTTTGGCGGCTTGGTGCTTGTGCCCACCCGCGAGCTTGCCATTCAAGTGGCCAAGGAATTCATGGAGTTCGCCAAGTACAGCGGCCACAAAGTGGTGGCGGTGTACGGCGGCAGCAGCATCAACACGCAGACCACCCAACTGAAGGCTGGCCCCGCCATTATTGTGGGCACGCCTGGCCGCGTGATGGACATGAATCAACGCGGCCTTCTGCCGTACCACCAAGTGAAGGTCGCGGTGCTTGATGAAGTGGACCGCATGCTTGATATTGGTTTCCGCGACGATATTCGCCGCATTTTGGGCAGTATGAAGCAACATCCGCAAACTGTTTTCGTGTCGGCCACCATTAGTTCAGAGATTGAGAAGTTGACGCGCAGCTACATGCGCGACGCGGAAAAAATTGTCAGCTCTGAAAAAAGTTTAACCGTGAGCCAAGTCGATCAGAGCTACTTGCCGGTTGACTATTGGTGCAAGCGACGCTTGCTGCATCATTTGCTCACGCATGAAACCGCGGAACTCACCTTGGTGTTCTGCCGCACCAAGCGCACCGTGGACGATGTCACCGAATATCTGCAAAAGAAAAACATCGACGCCTTCGCCATTCACGGCGACATGTATCAGAAGGCGCGCGACAAAGTCATGGAGCGCCTGCGCGGCGGGCATCTCAGCGTGCTTGTGGCCAGCGATCTTGCGGCGCGCGGACTTGACGTGGACGACATCAGCCACGTGATCAACTACGACATTCCCGAGGACCCCGAGGTTTATGTGCATCGCATTGGGCGCACCGCGCGCGCCGGTCGCCGTGGAATTGCCTGGAGCTTTGTTTGCCCAGATCAGGGCGAATTGCTTACAAATATTGAAATGTTGACCAATGTGGAAATTGTCCGCAAGGAATATCCAGACTTTGATCCAGGTCCGCCACCAGTTGAAGTGCAGGCGCGCCGCGAACAAGAAGTGAAGCGCCGCGAAACCAACGACGCCACCAAAAATCGTTTTCAAACCGCGGCGCCAACGCCAACGGTTGCCGATCCAACCAAATTCCCAGGCGGCATTGTGCCAACAGGTCAACCCATGAAACGTTTGGGTGGCAAAGTGAATTCTCGACGACGACACTGATGCCGCACGCCAACAAGCACAAGCACATTCGCGTTCACACCGAGGTCGCCGCGGCGCTTGCCAAAGGCGCGCCGGTTGTGGCGCTTGAGACCGCGGTGCTTACGCATGGCTTGCCGCGCCACGCCGTGCCAACGCTGCGCGACATTTCCAATCTGTGGAATGAAACAAAACCCGCGCACTTGGCGTTGGCCATGGCCATGGAACAAACCGTGCGCGATGGCGGCGCCACGCCCGCCACATGCGCGGTGATTGACGGCGAACTTGTGATTGGCCTGAGCGCGCAAGAACTGGATTCACTTGCGGCGCACGAAAGCCCAATGAAACTCAGCGCGCGCGATTTGGCGGGCGCAATGAACAGCGCGGCCACTGGCGGACTCACCGTGGCGGCCACACTTTCCGCTTGCGTCGCCGCAGCAATTCGCGTGTTTGCCACTGGCGGCATTGGCGGCGTGCACCGCGGATGGAATCACACGCTTGACATCAGCGCGGATCTTGCGGCGCTGGCGCGCGCGCGCGTGATCACCGTGTGCGCCGGCGCAAAAAGTATTTTGGATCTGCCCGCCACGCTGGAGGCGCTTGATTCGCTTGGCGTTGCCGTGATTGGAATTCAAACCAAACATTTTCCATGCTTCTCATCGCCGCCCGACGCGTTGTTGGCGCTGGCAAGTTCCGTGCCCAACGCCTGCGACATCGCCGCCATCGCGCGCACGCATTGGGCGCTTGGCCACCACAGTGGCGTGCTGGCCGTGCAAGCGTGCCCCGCCGAACACGCCATTGCCCGCGATCAATTTGAAATGTGGTACGAGCAAACCGAAATCGCCGCGCGCAACCAAGGCGTCAAAGGCCCAGCCGTGACGCCGTTCTTGCTTTCGCATTTGGCGCAGCTTTCTGGCGGGAAAACATTGCGCGCCAACGTCGCCCTACTGCTGCATAACGCGCGCACCGCCGCCGAAATATCAACTAAAATGTAACATTGCACTTGACTTGTGCCTTGTTTGGTGCTCAACTATGTATGTCGAGAGCCCTCGACAACTCGTCAAACGCAAATTGGTGATGGGACCTCCGGTGGTCCGTCGGTAATCGGTTCTTGTTTGGAACCATCCAATTTGTGACGGGAAGATTGATATTTATGAACACGAAAAGTGGCGTTCTTGAGTTGCCCGCGGGCGGCGAAGCGCGCATCAGACAATTTGAACTTGGTCTTGCCGACAATCCCGGTGATCCCTATGTGCCCGCCGAACTGGTGGCGCAATTTTCGCTGCGTCCCGCCCAATTCATCACCGTTGAAATAGAGGAGCGCCACGCGCCCAACCGCCCCGAAGGCATCAAGCGCGTCGCGCTGAATGTGATTGACATTGAAGGCATGGATCCGCAAACCTACGCCGCGCGCAAAGCGTTCTCTGAATTAACCGCGCTTGATCCATCGCCGCGCCTCACGCTGGAGCATCGCGGCTGCGCGCCCGCCTGCAGACTCATCGATTTATTTTGCCCGATTGGTTTTGGCACGCGCGGCCTCATTGTTGCGCCGCCCAAAGCCGGCAAAACAATTCTGCTGCAAAATATCGCCTCGGGCATCAAGCACAACAATCCAGAAGTTGAATTAATCGCGCTCTTGATTGATGAGCGCCCCGAAGAAGTGACCGATTTCAAACGCAATGTGCGCGCGCAAGTGCTGGCCAGCAGCAACGACGAATCCGTGGAGCGCCACACCGCGCTTGGCATTCTTGCCATTGAACGCGCCAAGCGCATGGTTGAAGCCGGTCGCGATGTTGTGGTTCTACTTGATTCGCTCACGCGCGTGGGCCGCGCCTTCAACAACAATCGCCGCTACGCCTCCGGCGGCCGCACCATGAGCGGCGGTCTTGACAATCGCGCTCTTGAAGTGCCAAAGCAACTTTTCGGCGCCGCGCGCAAATGCGAGGAGGGCGGCTCGCTCACCATTATTGCAACATGCCTGGTGGACACTGGCAGCCGCGCCGACCAAGTGATCTTTGAGGAATTCAAAGGCACGGGCAACATGGAACTTATTTTGGACTGCACCATTTCAGAAAAGCGCGTCTTTCCAGCCATTAATCTGGCGGCCAGCGGCACTCGCAAAGAACATCTCATGTTGACGGATCGCGAACTCAAGACCGTCACCGCGCTGCGTAGACGCCTTCTCAGTTTGCCGCCGCATGTGCAAGTGGAGCAATTGCTTGCGGCGCTGCAACGCTACAGCACCAATGAGCAAATGGTGGGCGGTCCGCAAACCGTGGGCAGTTGATTTCGTTACTATTCTCCCACATATGAGCGACTCCAATTTCTCAAATAATCTGCGCGCGGGCATTTTTGTCACCACCATTCTTGTGCTGGCGTTGGTGGTGGGATTTGTGCTGATGAAAGTTGATTTCTTGAGCAAATATCAAACGCTTGTCCTTCAATTTGACACCACCGAAGGCGTAAGCGGTCTCAGCCGCGGCAGCGAAGTGAAAGTGGGCGGACTCACCGTGGGCCGCGTGACCTTGATTTCCCCAGAAATTGACAAGGATGGAAATCTTGCCGGAATCAATGTGTCAATTGAAATCATGGCCGCCATTCCGGTTCGCTATAGCGCCACCGCGCCAGAAGGCGCCAATGCCGAGGTGATTCGCGTTGGCAGTTTGGTGGGAAGCACCTCCATCATTAATTTCAACACGCTCGGTCAAGCGCCTGCGCCAATTCTTAAGAGTGGAGAGACGCTTTTGGCCACGCGCGGCAGCGGAATGTTGACCACGCTTATGGGTCCAGCCAACGCGGTGCGCACCAACGAAATTATCAAGGGACTTGCCATCACCGCCGCGTGGCTGAAGACCATCCCAGAGGAATATCGAACCCGCGTTGTGCCCACGCTGCAAAATCTTTCCACAACCACGGCCAACTTCAACCAGGACTACGAAGCCTGGCGCAAGCCCATTGGCGACACGTTGCTGAACGCGCAAAGTTTCACCGGCAACGCTGATCAACTTTTGAAAGACAATAAAGCCAAATTCACGCAACTACTGGACAGCACCAGCGCCACCATGTCTGACGCCAAAGTGATCGCCAGTGAATTTAAAACCAAGAGCATGCCCGCGCTGCAAAAATTGTTGGACCAAGGCGCCGACGCCGCGCAAACATTGGCCGCTAGTCTGAACCAAATCGAGCAACAAATGCCGCATCGCCTCACGGACCTGCGCGACTTCATGCTTGACGCTCGCGAAATCGCCGGGCAGTTCAAGTTGACCGCCATAGAAATTCGCCGCAGCCCCTGGAAGTTGCTCTATCAACCAAAGCCTGGCGAAGTGGCGCACGAGAATTTGTACAACGCCACGCGCGCCTTCGCGCTGGCCACGGCGGATTTAAAAACCGCCAGCGCGTCGCTGCAAGCCGTGCTGGCCCAGGACGCCAACAAGTTCAACAGCGATGAAAATTTCCGCAAGGAAGTGCGCCAAGAAGTTCTTGACTCGCTGGAAAAATACGACGCCGCGCAACGCCAACTCTTTGATGTGCTCGCTGCTCCGCAATCACAGGGCGGCGAAGGCAAGTAACACATGGGCTCGCTTGATCCCAATCCCGCCAAGGAGCGGCTTGCCGGCTTCATCACGCTTGCTGTCATTCTGTTTTCCACGCTCACCATTGTGTTGGTGACGCAATTGGATTGGCACAAATACACGGAATATCGTTTAGTTTTTTCACTGCTTCAAGATGCTTCGGGTATTCAATCTGGAACTCCGGTAAATGTGGGCGGCCTGTATTACGGCAAAGTGTTGAGCGTTGAAAGCGGACCAATGCTCGATGAAGCTGGCAACCTGCTTTTCACCCCCGAGGAGCAATCCACCACCACACAAATGCTGGGCACATTCGTGATATTTGAACTTGATTCCACAATCCCCCTGTGGGCTTCGGCTCAAATCGGCCGCAACGCCTCCATGCTTGGCGGCAATGTGTCCATTCAAATTTACGACACCGGATTTGAAAATCAAACTGATCCACAATTGTCGAGAGTGCGCTTGCCATTGGTTGCCAAATCCACCCTACGCTCCAGCAATCCGCCCTCAGGATTTGTAACCATCTTTGGCGGCCCGATATCCATAGAACTTAACCAGATGACTGCAAACTTTAATCTTTTCAAAGACTGGTACACCCAAGTCGCAAGGAAAGAAATTGTGGACCGCTTTCAATCCATCAAAGTGTCCATGAATTCACTGCGCGCCAACATCAACAGTGATTTCAACGACTGGACGCCGCGCGTCACCGCGCTGAAAACAAACACCACTGAAATGAATCGTCGGTTGGGAATCTCCAACTTGGGCGAGCAAGATCCAAATAGCTATTCCAAAATCATCAATCGAAAATTGCCGCAAATTCGCGCCGATGCCACAAGCGCGCAAAGTGATTACGCGACCGTGGTCAGCGAGATTAAAAATATAGTCAGCGAGAAGATGACCAAGGCGTACGAGGACTTTCAAAAGCAATTCGCGCGCCTGCAGGCGGACATGCAAACGCTGACCGCCGCGGGCAAGGAAGCCAATGGCGCGTACGCCGACAGTGTTGCGGCATTGTCGCTCAGTGGCGGGCAAATTTACCGCGCGTTTCAAGAACTTCTAAGCGGAATCGTGCGGGCCATAGTGGACAAACCAAATGACGCCGAATTCGCCAAGCAAGACCAACTTATGTTTGCGCGCGAACTGGCGGTGCAAGCGCAAAAAGTGCAAGAGGCCGTTGAAGATTTGGAAAAGTTGGCCAATCAAATGCAGTCAAGTTCGCCCGACATGGCAGATACAATTCGCCAGCGCACCGCCGCAACATTGGCGCAATTAAAGAAGTCGCTGGACGCGTTCCACGCCACGTTGCAAACTCACAATCTAAAATAATTTTGGCTGCAAGCCACAAGAATCTCAGCGCAGGAATTGCTCCGCGTGAAGGCGCGGCTCCAGTGGCGCACGTTGGCGTTCACCAGCGACATTTCCCAACAATCAAGAACACCTCAACTTGCGTTGGCGGTGGCTTCCACATTCGCAGGCGAGTTCTTCTCCTCGCGCAGGCGCTCAATGCGCGCGCCCAGCGAGTTCAATGTTTTCTCCATCTGGTAATAGCCGCGGTCCAAGTGGTACACGCGCGTGACCAGCGTTTCGCCCTCGGCGGCCAAACCCGCCAACACCAAGCTTGCGCTGGCGCGCAAATCGCTGGCCATCACTGGCGCGCCAATTAATTTCGATCCGCCTGTGATGATCACGGTTGGTCCTTGGCGATTCAAGTGCGCGCCCATGCGCGACAACTCCGCCACATGTAGGAACCGCTCCAAATAAATCTTCTCGGTGATCACGCTGTTGCCCTGCGCCAAACATAAAAGCGCCATCAATTGCGCCTGCAAATCCGTTGGAAATCCCGGATGCGGCTGCGTGGTGATTGTGGCTGGTTTCAAGTTGCGCTCGCTGGTCACGCGCACCGAGCAACGCCTGGAATCCTTGTCGTCAAGGCGCTCCACATGCACGCCAATTTCACGGAACACATCCAGCGTTGCCAGCAGCGAATCGTAGGGAAAATCATCCAGAATAATGTCGCCGTTGGTCATGGCCGCGGCCACGGCGTATGTGCCCGCCACAATGCGATCGGGCATCACGGTGTATTCGGTTCCGCTTAATTCCTCCACGCCATCAATGATCAAGCGCGGACTGCCGGCGCCCTGAATCTTGGCGCCCATTTTGTTGAGCATGTCGGCAACCTCCACCACTTCCGGTTCGCACGCGGCGCACTCAATAATGGTGCGGCCCTTGGCCAGCGTTGCCGCGCTCATAATGTTGGAAGTTCCAAGCACGGTGCTGCCGTTTGGTCCACCCAAGAACACCGTGTTGCCCTTCAATCGATCCGCGGTGGCAATGATGTCGCCATTGCGAAGTTCAATTTTGACGCCAAGCGCTTCCAAGCCTTTCAAATGCAAATCAACTGGTCGATGTCCAAAGCTGCAACCGCCTGGCATGCTGACCACGGCTTTGCGACGGCGCGCAACCATTGGACCCAACACGCAAATGCTGGCGCGCATGGTGCGCACAATGTCGTAGCGCGCGTGCACGCAATTTTGGTCCATGCTCGTCAGCGACAAGGCGTCGCCAGTGCGCTTGGTTTGCACGCCCAACTCTTTCAGCAGCGAGTTCATATTTTCAATGTCCGCCAACGGCTTCACGTTTTTCAATTTCAACTCGCCGTCAGTCAGCAATGACGCCGCCATCAGCGGAAGCGCCGCGTTTTTTGATCCCTCAACAGTCACGCGACCCGCAAGCCGCCGACCACCTTGAATGCGAAAATAATCCATAGTTGAGATCCTTCTAAAAAAATGTGTGGGGAAAAAAGTGAGCCTTTCTCAATCGACCAAGCAAGCGCCGGAGCAACAATTTCCGCCCGACATGCCTACGATACCGCAGTGAGCACAACTCTTGAAATCGTAGGTGAACCCGCCCTGCCCGAAGTGAAGATGCATTTGGTGGCGCCCAACGCGCCCGCCACCGCGCGCGTGACGGCCAATGAATTATGCATTAAAGGCCGCTCTAGCAGCTATGTTCGCCATGTCTGCATTGACCTTACGGGCACGCCCATGGTCGGGCAATTTCACGCCGGGCAAAGTTTCGGCGTGGTGCCGCCAGGCAACGACCATCAAGGCCGTCCCAACAAAGTTCGCCTGTATTCCATTGCCAGTCCCACTTGGGGCGAGGACGGCCACGGCCGAGTTTTTGCCACCACTCCCAAGCGACTCATCAGAGAGGAAATGATCACCACGCTTGGTGAAACTCAAGGGCATCCGCAACTCATTCTTGGCGTATGCAGCAATTATCTATGCGATCTGAAACCTGGCGACGCGGTGCACGTGACGGGTCCATCTGGCAAGCGATTTCTTTTGCCCACCGATCCTTCCAAACACGATTATCTTTTCCTGGCCACGGGCACGGGCATCGCGCCGTTCCGCGGCATGCTGCATGAATTGCTCGCGGGTCCGCCAGCGGGAAGTCCATGGCAGAAATCCTGGTCGCGCTGCGGCAGTCGCATTGAATTGATCATGGGCGTGCCGTACAACACCGATCTTTTATACGACCAGGAAATTCAGAATTTAGTCAAGGCGCACAACAATTTCAAGTATCACACGGTCATCAGCCGCGAGCGCCGCGCTGACGGCGGCAAGGGCGAGTACGTGCATCAATATCTAGAGCGCCAACTTGACGCCTTCAAGGACATGTTGCAGAACCCGCGCACTTTGATTTATGTGTGCGGACTTGCGGGCATGCAAATTGGTTTGTTCCGCCTACTGGCCGCCAAAGGTTTAGCAGCGAATTATCTCACCATTCATGAGACCATTCGCGACATTCCCGTGGATCAATGGAGCGATGAGCAAATCAAGCGGCGCGTTCGCCACACGCATCGCTGCATGATTGAAGTGTATTAATCGCGCCCCCGCTTTGGGTGCGTGAATCGGATTCAACATCCGAGTTATAAATCGCCTTCATCAAGCACAATTCCCAAGAGCGTTGATTATTTAGGTTTAGAAATTAACAATCTTCCAAAAAATTCGAAGTCCCTCGAACGATCCGCCCCAAAGCATTACTACACTTCAACCATGGACGACACGCCTGACTTTGAATTCAGCGCCGAACAGTTGGTTGAGAAAGCCCGCGATTTTTTTCGCAAGGGCCGCCTTGGCGAGGCCGAGGCCTGTCTGCGCAAAGCCATTGAGTTGGATCCAGAGCGCAGCGCGTGGCGACTGAATCTTGGCGTGACGTTGCAAGCGGCCGGTCGCGGCGAAGAAGCTTTGCAATGTTTTGAAATGGCTTGTCAATGCGCGCCCAAACATGCGGAGCCACGCTTGGCCGCGGCCATGGCGGCGGCCGCGCTTGGGCGTTGGCCGGTGGCGTTGAAATGGTCCGAGCAAGCCACGCTGTTTGATCCATCGCTTGACGCTGGCTGGGGCTGCCGCGTTGAAAGTTTGCGCAGACTTGGTCGCCGTGACGACGCCATGTTGGCATTTTATTTGGCGCAGCAAACTTTGGAAACCATGCCCGCGACATTGCAGGCCGTGGCGGAAGTGCTGGTTGAGGAAACCAAAGTCGACCGCGCCATGTGGTGTTTGCGCGAGGCCATTCGTCTTGAACCAAATTTGCCGCGCGCGCGCACCAGGCTTGCGCAATTGCTTGGCGATGGCGGCCATGCTCACCGCGCCATTGAATTGCTCACGGAAGAATTGCGTTTGCGTCCAGGCGATGTCAGCACGCTGTTGGCCTTTGGCGATGTGCTTCTGCGTCAACGGCGCAATCCAGAGGCCGCGGAAAAATTCCGCCGCGCCATTGAAATTGATCCCGCCAACGCCGCCGCGCGCTTTCGTCTTGGCGTATTGGCCGTCAACACCCGCCGCTTTGATGAGGCCTGCACCGAACTTGAAATGGCCATGCGTCTTGATCCGACCAATCCCTTGCCGCGTGTGGAATTGGCGCGGGCGCGGCTGGAAAATGGTGAAATTGCCGAGGCCGCGCGCTTGCTGGAAGTTCATGTGCAGCAATGCCCGCCAGAAACCAATCCGCGTTTGGACAATGTTGAATTTGCGGTCAACTTGTCCGCGCTCATGCTTGCGGCGCAGCGCCCCGCTCTTGCGGCACGCGCGCTCACGGCCGCCATGCGTTTTGACCGCGTTCAAAATGCCGCGCTGCCTTGGCAAAAGTTGGCGTTGGCGCACTATCGAAACAATGATTTGGAGCGCGGCAATGAGGCCAGTGAAAAACTTTTGGATAGAGACACGGGAAATGTGTGCGCGCTGCACAACTTGGCGCTGGCGTGCCTGTGGCAAGGCGACATTTCCAAAGCCATGTCTTGGATTCGTTTGGGTTTGTCTGCCAAACCAAACGACGCCGCGTTTCGCCGCCTTCGATGGCGCGCGCGCATCTTGCGCTACCCATTGCTGGCTCGCTTGATTCACTCAACGCCAACTTCCGCGTAAGCAGAATCCACTTGAACTGCCTGACATTCTTTGCACGACAAATGTGTGCGCCCCTGCGCTTCTTACAGCGCGCATGATGAGGCCGCCAGTTGCGCGCGCCAATGAATAACCAGCGCCGCATTTTACGCGGCTCTGACCAAACGCACATTTAAATTAGGCCGTGGCGTTGGTGAACGGAAGAATGGCCATGTGTCGCGCGCGCTTGATGGCTTGCGTGACCTGCTTTTGTTCCTTGGCGGAAAGACCAAGTCGTTTGCGACTTTGAATCTTGCCGTTGTTGGTCATTAGCCGGCGAAGTTCTTCGGCATTCTTGTAATCAATGGGGCCCTTGATCGAAGCTCGACGAGGTTCCTGTCCCATTCCACCAAACTGTCCACTTGAATACTGACTCATTGTTATTGCGTCCTGGATCTCAAATTGCGAGAGCCCCCGACGATCGGGAGCGACGAGCCGAATAGTGTAATCAAATTCCCGTGTCTTTGGTAGCGGTTGGCGCATGAAGTGCCAAAGTTTTCGCAGGCGCATTTGCCCTTGTTTGATGGGCAATTGAAGGACATTTTCAAATTCGCTTGTGAAGTAATTCAGTTTGCCAGTGGCCAGCGGTCTACGGGGCACCGCGGCGTGCCACGCTTTCAGCGTTGCGCGCGGGCGCTGACCATATCTTGGCGCAATTGGTCCGTGGCCGCGCGCACGTGCTCGGCGTTGACGCCCGTGGCAATCCCCAATCGCGCAGCCATTTCAAGCATGTCTTCGGTTGCCACATTGCCGGGCGACCCCGGCGCATATGGACAACCACCAAGACCGCCGGCGCTGCAATCAAAACTGACAACGCCAAGAGCAATGGCGCGCTCGGCCACCGCAATGGCGCGGCCAGATGTGTTGTGCAAATGCAGCGTGATGTCTTTGGGCGCGGCCAGCGTTTGCAGACCCGCCAACAATCGATCCATGTCGTCTGGAACCGCGGCGCCAATGGTGTCGCCCAAATCCAATTCCGTCACTCCCATTTCCAAAAGTTGCGCGCACACTTCACGCACTTGCTCGGCGCTGATGGCTCCGTCATATGGACACTTCACAACGCAACTCACATAGCCGCGCACCGGCAACTTTGCGGCGCGCGCGCGGCGCACAACAAGGCTCAACTTTTCCAAGCACTCGTGAATGGTCGCGTTGACATTGCGCTGGCTGAAACTTTCACTGGCGCTGACAAACACGGAAATCTTTTCGGCGCCTGCGGCCAGCGCGCCATCCAGACCGCGCTCATTTGGAACCAACGCTGAATACACGGTTCCTGCGGCGCGCGTTATGCCAGCCATGACGGCCGCGGCATCTGCCAATTGCGCAATGCGATCGGCGCGCACAAAGCTGGTCACTTCAATTTCAGCGAAATTTGCGTTGGAAAGCGCGTTTATAAACGCAATCTTGGCGGCGGTGGAAATGGCCACTAGTTCATTCTGCAGTCCGTCACGCGGACCAACTTCGGTAATTCGAATGGCGCGCTGCGCACTCACGCGCCATCTCCTGGCGGATGCTCACGCTCTTCACGCAAAATTTTTCGCAAGCCAAAGAAGGCCGCCACCGCAACGATGATGGTGAGCACGGCAGCGGCAGCGAACAAAATAAATTCTGGTTCGACGCTCATGTTTTGGACTCCGGCAAAAACGAAAGCGTCTCTTGAATCGTGGCGCGCGTTAATTCACCCTCCGCCGCAATCACAACTTCTGCGCCCGCGGCGGCGGCGGCGGTCTTGATCATTCCAAACGCAACGCCCGCCGCGCCAAGCATGGGCGCAGGAGTGCTGCTGGTGACTGCGCCAACACAGTCGCCAAAACTTCCGGCGCCATCGGCGCTGGGCGCAAAAATTTGCGCGCCTGAAACTGGAATAGCCTGGCCTTGCACACGCAACGCGCGCAACATTTGCTTGGGCTTGCCCAAACTTTCCATGCGCGCCACCAATTCTTGACCCAAGTAGCAACCCTTCTTAAAGCTCACGCGCCGCGCCAGCACGCCGCTTTCGTGGGGCAAATTGCTCTTGCCAAAATCCACTAAAAACAGCGGCGTTCCCCCTTCAATTCGCGCCGCGTTGAAAGCGCTCCAACCCACCGGCCGTACCACAATGTCGCCCCGCGAAGCGTGCTCAAGCAGGTGCCTCCATAGCGCGGACACATTCGCCAGCGCGCAAAAAATTTCAACGCCTACCTCGCCAGTTTGATCGCGACGAGCGCACCACACGTCATGACCCGCGATCGCGCCACTGGTCACATGCAACTGAGTTGCCAGCGCTTGAATGTTCATTCCAACTTCGCCCAACAATCGCAGCGCGGCGGGTCCGTGCAACGAAAGCCTGCCGTATTCATCCGAGGCGTCGCGAATAGCCACGTCCTCATCAAACACAAATGCTTGCAATTGTTGCGCCACATCTTTGGCGACAAACCGATCAAGGTCAATGCGCATGCAATCGCTGAATTCACACAGGCACATGTCCGCCTCTATGCGGCCCTTGCGATTCAGCCAAAAACTTTCACAAGCCTCGCCCGCTTGCAATTTGGAAATATCCTGCGTCACCATGCGCTGCAGAAACGCAATGCGATTCGCGCCACGAACTTCGATCACTCCGCGCTGGCTGGAATCCATCACGCCCACCCCGCGGCGAATGGCCGCGTACTCCGCCGCCGCCGCGCCAATGTCCGCGGCAATCTGCACGCACTGCGCCTCCTCGGCGGGTCCATACGGAATCCACATCACTTCACTTTTGGCGGGTTGCGTTTCATGCGCCGCGTCGCGGTCCGCCGCGCGCACCAGCTCCACTCGCCGATTCGACTCCGCCTGGGCGAAAGATTCCAATTCATCATGCAGAGCGGATCGTCTCATTGCGCTTGTAATACTAGGGCTTTCTTGCGCTTTCACTTTGCGTTCACCCAAGCGCAAAACGCCCCCTCACGCGCTCAAACCATGGCGCTATCGCTCGCATATGTGGGCGCATTCATACGTGAACCATTCCATCACCGCGGTTTCAAATTGGCCAGCACCAACTGCGCCACGCTATCAGCCGCGTCGATCTTGGGCATGGCCACAAGCGCCGCATGCATGGCGTTACGCGCGCCACCATCAGCCATAAGTTTTTCCAACACAATTCCAATGGACTGCATGTTGAAATCACGATCAAGTTTGTCCAGCGCCATTGCCGCCGCGCCCGCGTTCACAAGTGGCTGCGCGTTGGCCTTCTGATGAAGATCTTTGTGATATGGATAGGGCACAAAGATTGCGGGCACATTGTTCATCTCCACTTCGGCAACGCTGTTGGCGCCAGCGCGTGTCAGCGCCAAATCCGCCGCGCCCCACACCACTCCCATTTCATGCACAAATGCAATCACAAGCGCCTTCACGCCAAGGCGCGCATACTCGCCGCGCATGCGGGCCGCGTCGCTTTCACCGCCACCAGTTAAATGCACAATTTGCCAATTCAAAAACAAATCCTTGTGGCGCGCCGCAAAGTGCGGCACAAATTCATTCAAAGTTGTCGCGCCTTGCGAAGCGCCCGTGACCAGCAACGTGAATCGAGCGGGCTCCAAGCCAAGTTTCGCGCGGCAACTTGGCGCGTCGGCGGGTGCAATCGCGCAGCGGCGCACCGGAAATCCCAGCGCAATTCCGTTCCAGCGCGCCAAGCCCGTGGCCGCCACGGCACTTAAGACATGAGTGGCGCGCGACTGCACAAAGCGGTTGGCGCGGCCCGGAGTCGCGTCCAAATTCAGCAGCGTTATAGGTATTCCAAGCTTTCTAGCAGCCACCACCACGGGCGCGGTTACAAATCCGCCCAGGCTGACAATGTGGCGAATGTCCCTCTGGCGCATGACCTGCGTGGCCTGGCGCTTGGCGGCAAAAAAGTTGCGCGCAAATTTCAACGCATGTTTCAATGATGGCGGCGACGCCGGCATTGGCTCCGCAATCGCGCCGGCCTGGCGCAACATGTCGGCGTCAATGGCGCGTGTGCTGCACAAGAACACGCTCTTCATATTCGGCGCGCGCGTGGCAAGTCTCTGCGCAATGGCAATGCCAGGACTAATGTGTCCGCCCGAACCGCCGCCCGCGAAACCAACCGCGCCATCTTGCGCGCCACCCTGCGCCTCATCATGCGCCTCATCATGCGCCATGAACAACTCCCTCGTCACATGGCGCATCACCTTGTGTATTTATTTTTGTGTGCATCGGGTGATTCAAATCCAACAACGCATTTAATACGCTGACTTAATTCGTGGTCACAGCAATCGTGCCCGCCAACGCGCCGGACTGGTCGCCAGAATTATTTTGGCCAACAACCACCTCGCCCGCGCTAGCCGCGGTTGGTCCAAGATGTTCAACAAGCGTGCCCGCGCTGGCCAACATTTTTCTGCGTCTATCAGAAGCGCGCGCAATACTGGCCACCATTCCCAAACTCAACGCCGTCAAAATCCATCCCGTGCCGCCGCGCGAAATCAACGGCAGCGCAATTCCCTTGGTTGGCGCCAAACCCGTCACCACGGCCGCGTTAATCAACGCTTGCATGGTCACCGTCAGCGTGAAGCCCATGGCGATCAGCGATTCAAAATTGGTCACCAACGAAATCACCTTTGTTTTGCCGTCATTTTCCTTCACTTTTGCGGTGGCCGTGGCAATGGCCAGGCCCGAAATACCCAGCATGACAAAGATGGCAAGCACGCCAATCGCTCCGCCAATTCCCAACTCCTCGCACACAATGGCGTAAATAAAATCCGTCGTCGCTTCCGGCAAGTATCCAAATTTCTGCACGCCATTTCCAAGACCGCGTCCTGGCAAGCCGCCACCAGTAATCGCCGCCATGCTTTGAATAATGTGATAGCCCTTGCCCTGCGCATCCGCGAATGGATCCATGTACGCAAGAATTCGATTCACTCTATATGGACTTGTAATAATCAGCGCGCCAAGGGCCGCGCACGCCGCGGGCAGCAGCAACAACGCGTGCCAAAATCTAGCACCCGCCGCAATCAACATGGCAATGGCCACCACTGCAATCAACACCGCGGTTCCCAAATCTTGCAGCGCCACCAATCCGGCGAACGCGCTCACAAAAAGAAGCGGCGGAATAAATCCCTTCCAGAAAAAACCAAGTCCGCCCGCGCGCCGGCAACAATGCCATGCGATCACCACGGGCATGCCCCACTTCACAAGCTCGCTTGGCTGCAATCCAATTGGACCAATCGTAATCCACCTGCGCGCGCCGTTCACTTCGCGGCCAATGCCTGACACATGCACCAACACCAATCCCAGAAACATGACCAACACAATCCAAGGAATGGGGCTTGCCAGTCCGCGCAATGAGAACACCCGCTCAACCGACACGCGCGTTCCCACCCACAACGCCGCGGCGGCGGCCAACGCGAACCATGTGTTGCGCCCCAACAATAAATCGTTCAATGTCACGCCCGCCTCATTGGTGGATGTCAGCGATGCGGAGTTCACCATGACGGTTCCGATGACCAATAAAGCCATCACTAAAAATAGAAGACCTTGTCCAGCGCGCATGTTCCTTCATCGGCAAACCGTGGCGCCGCACTAGACTGCTTGCATGTCCAGCACAACGGTTTATTTAGAAACTTTTGGTTGCCAAATGAATGAGCTCGACTCCGAGTTGGTTCGTGGGCAACTGAGCACCTTGGGCTACACATTTTCCGACAACCCAGACGCCGCTCAAATTGTGTTGTTCAATACCTGTTCCGTGCGCGAACATGCGGAAAGCAAGGTGTATTCGCGTCTTGGCATTGTCAGCGGGCGCAAGTTGGCGGGCGAAAATATTCTGTTGGGCGTGTTGGGGTGCATGGCCGAGCGCGATGGTCTGGCCCTGCTGCAGCGATTTCCGCAACTCGACATTATGTGTGGTCCAGGTGAACTGGACAAATTGCCCGCTTTAATTGATGCCGCTCGGCGCTCCGAAGCCGCCACGACCGCCGAGCGCACCGCGCTGGCTGGCAATCGCACGCGCCGTAGCGCCGCCCTTAGCGCCGTGCAGGACGACCTTGAAAACCTGGATCTTTCGCGCGCCTTTGACCCCGTTGTCGCCGGCCGCAACTCTTTCGCGGCGCAAGTTCGCATCACTCGCGGCTGCAATAAGTTCTGCACCTATTGCGTGGTTCCAAACACGCGCGGCGCGGAGGTTCATCGACCGCCCGACCACATCATTGATGAGTGCCGCAAACTTGCCGACGCTGGCGCCATTGAAATTACGCTGCTTGGCCAAACCGTCAACCACTATCGCTACCAACACGGCGCCGCCGTCACCATTGATGGCCGCGAGGCGCCGCAAATTGGTCCAGGTCTTGGCGCATTTCGCGCCGCCATTCCTGTTGGCAAGCGCGTGACCACATTTGCGCACCTTCTGCGGCGCATTCACGACGAGGTCCCCGCCATTGCGCGCCTGCGATTTGTGACCAGTTACCCGCGCGATTTTGGACGCGACATTCTAGAAACCATGCGCGATTGCCCGCGTATTTGCCGCTATTTACACGCGCCGGCGCAAAGCGGCTCCGATCGAATTCTGAAACTCATGAACCGCGGCTACACCCGCGGCGAGTACGAAGACTTTGCGGCGCAAGCGCTTGACATTCTTCCCGACGCCACGCTTGCCGGCGATTTTATTGTTGGCTTTCCCACGGAAACTGACGAGGACTTTGAAGCCTCATGCGACATGGTGCGCAAGCTTCCATTTAAAAATAATTTCATCTTCAAGTATTCGCCGCGCCCTGGCACCGTGGCCATTGAACGCTTCAAGGACGACATTTCCAACGAAGTGAAAAAGTTTCGCAACAATGTGCTGCTGAATTTGCAAACTCAAACCAGCGCGCGCGTGCACGCCGCGTGGATTGGCCGCACAGTGGGTGTGTTGGTTGAGGAAGTCTGCACGCAGCGCGACGCGCAACCTGCCGTGGGCGGCGTTGAATTGCGCTGGGAAACAAATGCCGCCAAGATCAACACCGCCACGATGGGGCAACCCGCGCCAACCACATTGCGCGGCCGCACCGCGGGTGACCTTATTGTCAGCATGGACACGCCGCACGGCGCCAACCCTGGCGATTTTGTGGGGCATATTGTGCCAGTTGTGTTGCAACACAGTTCCGCGCTGCTGCTGCACGCAGGGCTGACTGCGGGGGCAATTGTGACCCCTAAGCGCTCAATTTCCGCCGCTCATTTGTAGTTTTGGCTTGCGAATTTTTGGCAAACTTTGTCGGCAATGTCCGCAAACATTGGGGGCAGATCCATTCGGTGCCTGATGTGCAAAACCCCATATTTCAGCCTTCAAATGCTATTTTTTACACAAATTGACCCGTGGGAAAGAAATCCAAGCGCGTTCATGTGAAAAACCTTTAAAAAATTCAAAGATATTCGCTTGCATTGGAACCGTTGAATTGAATTCTACGGAAGATCACTCGGCAGGGATCTGGTTCAGAAACGTGTTGTTTCAGAATCAAAAGGAAAAGGACCTCTGCTTATAATTTGTGCCTCAATTGAAGAAGAGGGAAGGAAAAGAAATGAAGAATTCGTATTTTGGTTTTGCTGGAGCTACTTTGGCGGCTGCAACTGCATTGAACGTGGCTGGGGTTGCCAAAGCCTCTGTAGCGGGCTTGCAAGGTTTGTATGCCAAGAATTATTTGCTGGCCG
>SIAM01000047.1 GCA_009691785.1 Phycisphaerales bacterium | reverse complement strand
TTCTGATCTTGCTTCTGATCTTGCTTCTTTTGCTCCTCTTTCATGATCTTGAGAAGTTTGAGCGCAGTCTCAGCGTTCACAGCGCTATCTTCATCTTGAGGGGTGGCCGCCAATGCGTCTTTGAAATGAGTGAACGCTTTTTGAACTTTTTCAATTCCTTTTTCTAAATCAGGCTCTGGTTTTTTTGGCGAACTGGCAGGCGATGCCGGCATTGATTGCGATTGTGCCTTGGATTGCTCAAGATTTTTGATTGCATTGGCGTAAATAGAATTGCCTTCGTTAAACATGGATTTCGCAGCCAGATCCGCCGAGTCTGTTTGCGCGGAATCCTTAAATTGTTTTTCTGCTCCGGCAAAATCGCCTTGACGGAACTTGGCGATGCCCAAGTTGTATGCCACTTCTTTTGATTGCGGATTCATTGCAAGCGCTTCTTGCAATTCAAGCGCGGCTTTGTTCCAATCTTCAATTCGCAAAGACGCCACGCCACTCTTCACGGCGCGGCGATATGCGGCGGCGTCGAATGATCGTTCAAGTTCGCCCAGAGCGGCATCTGGAATATCCGCAGGCACGAGCGTATTGGCATTGGCGGGTAAGGCAAGGTCTTTGGGCATGCGCAGAGCGGGCGGCTGAATTGCGGGCGTAGTCGGGGAAACTGTTGGCGGTGAACTTGCTTGGGATTTCTGTGGTGCCACTTTGGTGGGCGCTACGTTTGTTTGTTGCCACGTAGGCATGGCCGCGGCGAATATGAAACTTGTAGCTACAAGCACAGCAATGGAAGTGTGAATGCGTGTGGTTGGAGCGATCATGATTGCTCGTCTTTCACTTTTCTTTTTCCGCGGGTATCGGAAATAAAACTTTCACTAAGCAAAATGAAAAGTGTCGCCGCTGCGAACCACTGAAAGCGCGGCGTTTGCCTGCGAACCACGGTGTCTTCTTGTTCTGCACGCTCCAAATGTCCAATGTTGTCCTTGTACACCTGAGCCATGTCAAGTTGCGCCGTACCCGCCGCAATAAACGCGCCGCCGCCCGCTATCGCCACTTCACGCAGGGCGGCATCGTTCATCTTAGTCCACACCTCTTGTCCTTCATGCACCAACCATCGCGTCGCTTGTGCGCCCTTGTTCACGGGAATGCGCGCGCCATCGCGTGAGTCACCAATGCCAACAGTGAAAATGCGAATTCCATAATCGTTGAACGCTTTCGCCGCGGCTTCGCTGGGCATGCTTTCCATGTCCTCGCCATCGCTCAGAATAATGATGGCCTTCGCGCCCTTGCTTTCAACGGGAAAACTGCGCGCCGCCAAGCGGATCGCATCGCCCAGCAATGTGCCACCGCGCGAGGCCGCCTTGGGTTCCAACTCCGTCACGGCTTGGCGAAACGCGGCGTAGTTCAATGTCAATGGAACTCGAAGCGCAGGCGCGCCAGCAAAATCAATCAGCGCAACGCGGTCGCCGCCTAGCGCCTCGCTGGCATCTATCGCGAATTGTTTAGCGCGCTCAAGACGGCAGGGAGTCGCGTCGCCTGCCAACATGCTTCGACTGACATCAATCACAAATGCCACATCTAGTCCGCGTTGCTGCACTTGTTCCACTTGCATTCCCCAGCGCGGATCCATTAACGCCAGCGTGAGCGCGATCATGCCTAACGCCCCAAGGAACAAGCGGAACCAGCCGCGAGCTAAATTTAAATTTGGAATTAATTGTTTCAGCAGTGACCATTCGGCAATGCGTTGTAACAAGACGCGTCGCTTGCGCAATCCAAGGAAAGCCACCAACACAATCAGCGCGACAAGCCACAGCCATGCCAACGCCCAAGGTTGCGCAAATTGAAATGATCCACTGTTCATGAATGCAACCTCATGGAAGAGTCCTGAATTTGGTGTGCGATAAAAGAAGTTCACCCGCAAGCAAGATCATGGTCAGAGTTAACAGCGATGGCCAAGTAATTCCGCCGAATCGGAATCCTTCCACGGCCAAATCTTTTGCAAGAATAGTTCGCTTCTGCTCGGTCACGGTTTTTTCCAATTCGTCAATTCGCCCGTAGATATTTTCCAAGCTCTTAGTGTCAGTCGCGCGGAAATATTGTCCGCCCGTTGCGGTCGCCATTTTGGTCAGCAATCCCTCATCAATGTTCACGGGTTGCTTCACTATTTGAGTTCCAAACGGAGTTTTCACGGGCATCAGCGCAGTGCCGCGCGTGCCCATGCCAATGGCGTACAACCGAATTCCCAATGATTTGCACAGTTCCGCGGCGGTCATGGGATCAATGTCGCCCGCGTTATTTTCGCCGTCGGTCAGCAACACTAAAACTTTGCTCTTGATGCGGTTGGCGCCATTGCGATTTTTCCCATCGGTGGCGTCGCGTAATTTTTCCGCGCCAAGAGCCACCGCGTCGCCAATCGCGGTGCCGTCATCGCCAATCGATGGATCAGCGGGCTCTATGTCTTTGAGCCCCGCGAGCAGCCATTCATGATCCATTGTGAGGGGACTAATGCTGTCAGCGAATCTTGCGAAAGTGACAAGGCCCACCAAGTCATCTTTGCGGCCGGGTAGATTCGCGCCGCCATCCACAAAAAGATCGACCACATTTTTCAATGCGGTCAGCCGATCCACAGCGCGGCCATTTTGCGTGAAGTCCATGGCTAGCATGGAGCTTGAGCGATCAACAACAAGTTCAATGGCAACACCGTCGGTCAGGGTAGAAGTTTGCTCGTTAATGCGAACGGGACGGGCAATGCACACGATCAACAATGTCAGCGTTGCGGCTCGCAGCGCGTATGGAAGCCAGCGCAATTTTGCGGCGGTTCCCGCGCCCGTAATCTTGGCGCGCCGAACAACGCTGAAGGTCATTGCTGGTTGGTAGCGCCGGCGCCACAGACGCCAGAAAGCAGCAAAAACAATTGGTAAAAGCAGCAACATCCAAGCTTCGCTTAATTCAAAGTGATTCATGAGCGAGTCTCCTGCGTGGCTTGCGATGGAGGCTGAAATTCATCATGTCCAATCGTTGGCGCCGACTCGCGAACAAATCCACGGGCGGCGTCAAGCCCGCGGTCACATTCACTTGGTCCCGGCCGCTGCGCCGCGTACTTCACCATGTCGGCGGCACGTAGGAAAGACGCCAGTAAGCGTTGATGATCTTCAACAATTTGTGGATGATGTCGAGCCGCGGTTAAAAATTCCTTGGTGGTTTGCTCTGGCGCGTGAATGCCAAAGCGACCCTCCACATAATGGCGCACTGCGTCCGACAACAACACATAGAAGTCAAGTACCAATCCCTTGTTGGGCAATTCACGCGCTGCCAGTTCATTCAACTCGCGCAACGCGCGTTCATGTGGGGCCTCAATAATGACCAACTCTGCAGGGCGGTGAAACCACCATCGATATGCGCCAACACCCATCACCGCAATCAGCACACATAAGCCAATGATCCAAGCCCACTGTGTTTCAAGTGGCACACCTACTGGACCTTTAATGTCGCGAAATACTGTCGGATTGAATTGTCCTTCAAGACGCGATTGCACGGAGATGGCAAGCGGGGGACTCTTGAGCGAACTTTCCTTGCCCGCGCCATCGCGCACCACAACTTCAAATGGGGGCACCTCCATTTTTTCACCGTCCTCAAAAGTCACCAAGGTCAGTTGCTCGGCAACGCGATCTGGGAACGTCGGATTCTTGGGCAACGGCGCGCTTGAGCGAACTTCAAAATTGCCAAGATTCTTGCTGAAATTTGGCATGGTCACGCTTGTGTCCGCGCCGCGATCCACTTCCAGCACGACTTGCAAAGGGTCACCCACGCGAATTTCACAATTGGCAGTGGACACGCGCAGTGTCACGCCCGCCTCAGTGGTTTCCACGCTCAAAGGTTTTGGCGCTTTAGCGTCCTCGTTCTTGTGGCACATGACAAGCGCGCTTGAAAGCGCAATCACAATCGCCGCATGGATAGTTTTCATCTGGCCCTCCGCGATTCGCGGCGGCGAAATACTTCCGTGAGCGGTTTCACAAAGTCGCCGCCGGTTTCCACTTCAACTGGATCCATTTTTAAACGCATAAAAGTTTGCTGCAATTGAAGGCGATCCTGCGCCGCTTGATTGGCAAAGCGCGCGCGCACGCCACGATCCGAAGTGTCCATCATGAAGCGCTCGCCGGTTTCTGGATCCTGCACTTCGATCAATCCAACATTGGGCAAGCTTTGTTCGCAGCGATCAGAAATCACAACAGGAATGCAATCATGGCGCCGCCTGGCGATGGCCATGGAGCGCTCCCAACCAGTGTCTTGAAAATCGCTGATCACAAACAGCACGCTGCGTTTGCGAACAATGCCCAAGACTTCATCAATGGCCGCGGCAATACGTGTTCCCTTGCCCTTGGCTTCAAGCGCCAGCAATTCACGCACAATGCGCAAGACATGGCGCGTGCCTTTACGCGGCGGAACAAATCGTTCAATGCGATCGGTGAACGCCAACAAGCCAACTTTGTCGCCATTGCGGATGGCGCTAAACGCCAAAGTGGCCGCTATTTCAGCCACCATTTCGCGTTTGAGTGTGCCTTGCGTTCCAAAGTTTTGGCTGGCGGAAAGATCAATCGCCAACATCACCGTGAGTTCGCGCTCCTCCTTGAAAATTTTAATGTGCGGACTTCCAACGCGCGCGCTGACATTCCAATCAATCGAGCGAATGTCGTCGCCAACAATGTAGGGACGCACCTCCTCAAACTCAATTCCGCGCCCGCGGAATGCGGAGTGATAATTACCCGAAAGCACCTCGCTGGTGATGCGGCTGGTTCGAATCTGGATTCGACGAACTTTGCGAATGAGTTCGGTTGCGTTCATGATGTTTCACCATTCAAATTGGCGCTTCAAGGAACGGGAACATGTTCAAGTAACATTTGCACAATGTCATCGCTTGTTTTTTCCAAGGCCTCGGCCTCGTAGCTCAAGCCAATTCGGTGTCGCAACACATCCAGTGCCACATCCTTCACATCTTGCGGCGTGACATATCCACGCCCATCTAGAAACGCCTTTGCGCGGCAGGCGATCGTCAACGCAATTGTGGCGCGCGGACTGGCTCCATATTGAATAAGCTCCTTCACCGGAATTTTCACGCTTCCAGGATCACGTGTGGCTACCACAAGATTCACAATGTAATCTTTGAGGCGCTCGTCAATGAAAATATTGTCGACAATGACGCGTGCGTTGGCAATGTCCTCTGGTTTCAGAACAGGTCGAATATGTGTCGCGGTGGAAGTGCGCGCCATGCGGTCCAAAATCTGTCGCTCTTCCTTAGGGCTAGGGTATTTCACCACTAATTTCAGCATGAAGCGATCCACTTGAGCCTCTGGCAAACTGTAAGTTCCTTCTTGCTCGATTGGATTTTGCGTGGCAAGAACCAGAAACGGATCGGCCATTGGAAAAGTTTCACTGCCAATGGTGACCTGACGCTCTTGCATGGCCTCTAGCAATGCGCTCTGCACCTTGGCGGGTGCGCGATTGATTTCGTCGGCCAAAATAATATTGGAGAAAATGGGACCCTTTTTAACAACAAAGTCGCCGGTGTTGGCGCGGTAAATTAATGTTCCAATCAGATCCGCGGGTAGCAAATCGGGCGTGAATTGAATGCGCTGAAAATCCGTTTGAATAGCCTTAGCCAGGGTGCTGACAGCGGTGGTCTTGGCAAGACCTGGAACACCTTCAATTAATATATGTCCGTTGCCAAGCAGGCCAATCACCAAGCCTTCAAGCAGATCATGTTGACCCACGATTACTCTTTGCATTTCTCCGATCAATGCTTGAAATGGTTTGGCGGCGATTGCGACTTGTCGTTCGAGTTCTTGAATGTCGACATTGTTTGTTTGAGTCACGAATGTTTTCTCCGTTTTAGTATTGGCGAGTTACGGCGGCTTCTTGAATTGGTTCGCAGAATGCGTTTGCTTCATTGTGCCAATTATTTGAAAGTTTTGGGGTCATATATCTGTGCATTTGTAATGAATATTCCTTCTGTGTGTAGATTTCTTTCTACCGCTACATTAAATGGTTATGACAGCCACACCCACCACGATTGCTTGGATTGGACTTGGAATTATGGGTACTTCCATGGCGGGGCACCTTCTTGACGCTGGCTATCCGCTGACCATTCACACCAGAACAAAGTCACGCGCCGAGGCATTGATTGCGCGCGGCGCAAAGTGGGCGGATTCAAGTCAAGAAGCCAGCGAAAATAGTGAATATGTTTTTTCCATGGTCGGCATGCCCGCCGATGTGGAGGAAGTTTTTCTGGGTGCGCAAGGAATTCTAAATGCGGAAAATTCTCCGCGTGTGATTGTGAATATGGCCACAAGTTCGCCCACGCTTGATCGCAAGATTGCACAGATTGCAAAGGCGCAAGGAATTGGATTTTTGGACGCGCCAGTTTCTGGCGGCGATTTGGGCGCGCGCAACGCGAGTTTGTCCATCATGGTTGGCGGTGAAGCATGGGCGCTGTCCGAAGTGATGGCATGCTTTGAACGCATGGGCAAAACAATTGTGCATCATGGTGATGTCGGCAGTGGACAGCTTTGCAAAGTGGTGAATCAATTGTTGGTGGGTGTCAACATGGTTGCCGCCGCGGAGGCCTTGATACTGAGCAAGGAAACCGGACTTGATTCTTGGAAAATGTTAGAAAGCGTGGGCGGGGGCGCGGCCAGTTCCTGGACCCTTACAAATCTGGCTCCACGCATGCTGCGCGACGATTGGAACACAGGTTTTTTACTGGCTTATTTGGCAAAAGACCTGAAAATTGCCATGGAAACTTGCCAGGAATTGGGGCTGCAATTGCCTGGATTGGCGCTTTCTCAGCGTCTTTATAGACGTTTGGATGAATTGGGCCATGGCGCCTATGGAACTCAGGCGCTTTTGAAACTGTGGAAGCAGGCGGAGGCATCACTTTCCCAGTAACGCGACCACTTGGCGAAAGTGAACATTTTGGCTACATTTTGCGGCTCGCCGCATTCTGCGGCATTCAGGAGATTTCATGGCCACTGCAACAGCTTCAATTAAACCCGGAACAAAAGTCACGTACAAGGTTATTAAGATGCCCGCCGCTGAAAGTGTGCGTAAGACCATCTTCCGCCTTATGCGCATGGAAGCTCGCGTGCAGAAAGCGCTTGATCTTCTGGCCAAGCGCCGCGCCAAGACCGACAACAAACATAATCAACGTGGTGGTCGCACTTGGATTAGCCGCAAGACCGCAAGCCGCGTGGTGGTGTTGAAGCCTGGGGTTTCATTCACCATTTCATATACCAATCAGTTGGCTCCAGATATCCGCAGCGTGCAAAAGTATCTGCAACAAACTTCCAAGTAATTCGCGGGTTTGAACATTCAAATACATCAACGCGTCGCAAGGCGCGTTTTTTATTTGCGTCTTTTAGCGGCTTGAGATGGCGTTGCGAATGGGAACAAGCACGCTTGGAATAACACGCTCTTCCGCAAGTCGTTCGGCGTGGCCAGCCAGCGCCGCCATGGCGGCCGGCAAATCTTCCAACTTGGCAATGGGGGAAGTTCGACGCACTGTTAAGAACACGCTTATGGGTTCGCTTGGAAATCGCAGTGGCGTCATGTCCAGGCCCTTGGTGCGGCTCTTGATCTCCACAAAGGCTTTCACGCCATCTTCTTGGTCAAGTGAAAACCCAATGAATGGCTGGATTTCCGATGGCTCATCGCGGTCTTTTTCAATGAGTCCGCCAAGAGGGCTGTCCGCTAGAAGCGCGTCAAAAATAATCGCGTCACGGTTGCCCTCGGCCTCAAAATCAAAGCCAAAGACAAGCTCCAAATGATCTATATCCAGCGGGCGAATGGACAAAAACCACGGCGCAGTTTCTAGCACCAATCGATGCAATCGATAGGCCTCGCTGAGATCGGACGGATTGACCGAACCACTGCGCAGACTTGTTTGACGCAGCGCCACCCATGAATAATTTCGCTGATCGTCTTCGGCGCTCTCCAATGAAATTTCGTGTTCGTAGCGTTTCAGTTCTTGCAGCGAAGGCATGCCCACGCGCAATCGATCAAAAAGTTCCAGCACGGACTCGCGCCCCCAAGGCAAATCCATTTTCATGGTCAACTTTTGGTTGACATAAAAGTCGCGGCAAACATTGTGCACTGTATCCGTCATTGGTCTGAGTGTACGAGAGCGCTAGCGCCGATGTTGCAGCAACCACCGCACAATGGGTTCCACAGGTGAGAGCGACGCGACAACTAAATCCGCATTACAAGCCTTGAGTTGTTCCACGGAAAATTGCCCCGTTGCAACCGCTAGGCATAGACACCCATTGTGATGCGCGCAGTCCACGTCGTGCGGAGTGTCGCCAATAATGATCACGCGCTCGCGTTCAATATCTCGCCCGTGCTTTTCGCGGTAGCGGCGCAAAGCAATCGGCGGAAGATCTCGCCGCGTGGAGCCATCACCCGCGAACGCATTCACTTGGAAATGTTCTGGGCGCAATCCCCCAAATTGCACTTTCAGCCGGCCGGTGGCGGGATAATTTCCGGTGAGCAGGCCAAGCTCAACATTTGGCTCTTGCACCAGGCGCTCAACCAATTCCGTCACGCCATCAAAAACCTTCACGGTGTTTTTTTCTTGCAGTCGCTTGGCCAGATGGCGTTGATAGGTTTCGCGAAAAACTTCATGTGAATCCGCGTCCTCTGCAACTTTATGGCGGCGCGTCATGTCTTTCCAAATGAGCGTGTCCAGACGGCCGGCAATGTCTATGCCGTCAAATGAAAATGTCTTGCCAACATGCAACTCTTCAAACGCGTCAACCATGGCGTGCATGCCGGCGTGCTGGCTTTGCAATAGAGTTCCATCAATATCAAATAGGACAAGCATGACTTGGCTTTCAAAAAATGTGGCTGCGTGAAAGTTCGTGTGAGTAATTCACTTGGTGGCCGCGACAATTTTCATGGCCGCATCCGTCAGATCGCTGGCGGTGTGCATCATTGGAATTTCTTTTTTGGCCGCCTCTAGCAGTTTGCGCGCCTCAATGACATTGGTTCCTTCCAAGCGCACCACCAAGGGCACTTGAAAACCAACGGTTTTTGCTGCGGAAATAATGGCGCGCGCAATGCGGTCGCACTGCATGATGCCACCAAAAATATTCACCAAAATTCCCTTCACTCGTGAATCGGAAATGATAATTCGAAACGCCTCCGTCACAGCTTCTTCCGAGGCGCTTCCACCCACATCTAAAAAGTTCGCGGGTTCGCCGCCGTGTAACTTGATGATGTCCATGGTGCTCATGGCAAGTCCAGCGCCATTGACAAGGCAACCAATCGAACCATCAAGCGCCACGTAACTCAAGCCGAATTCATTGGCTTTGATCTCGCCTGGATTTTCCTCGTGCGCGTCAAACAGCGCGGCGACAGCAGGCTGGCGAAAGAGCGCGTTGTCGTCAAATGTGAACTTGGCGTCAATGGCCATCACGCGGCCATCGGTATTTTTTGCGTCGGGCATAGTGAGCACCAGCGGATTGATCTCCGCCATGGTGGCGTCTTTTTCCATGAACACCTTGGCCAACTTCAACAAGGCATCAGTGGCTTGGGCAATGGCTTTGCCCTTGAACCCAAGATCAAACGCCATCTTTCGCGCCATATATGGATGCAATCCCAATTGCGAATCAAGCGGCTGTTTTAAAATTGCCTCTGGTCTGGTCTCCGCCACATGCTCAATTTCCACGCCGCCCTCGGCGCTGGCAATCAACATGTTGCGCCGCGTGGCGCGGTCGGTGAGCACGGCCACATAAAATTCTTTGTGAATATAAACTCCCGCCGCCACAAGCAGGCGGCGAACTGCTAAACCCTCTGGCGGAGTCTGCGGACTCTTCATGCGATTGCTCAACATGAATGTGGCCGCGGTTCTAACCTCATCAATGTTCTTGCACACTTTCACAAAGCCAGCCTTGCCGCGGCCGCCCGCATGCACTTGCGCCTTCACCACCGCGATGGAATTGCCCGATGAAAATATTTGCGTTGCCGCCGCAACGGCCTCATCCACCGTAACCGCAACGCCGCCACTAGGAACTTGAACGCCCGCATTGGCCAGCATTTCTCTGGCTTGAAATTCATGAACTCGCATTGGGCGAGTGTAGCCAACGGCGCAAGGAATAATTGGGAACTAGTGGGAATCGACGGGCGCGGTTTTTTTCTGGCTTGGAAACAGCAAACTCCCAACCATTCCCGATGTAATCACCGCAAATACAATAATCAAACTCCAGTGAATTGGCATCATTGGAGCGGCGAACCACCAACTCCAAACCATTTTCACGCCCACAAATGCCAGCACAATTCCCAGCGCGGGCTTGAGCAAATAAAAGCGGTCGATGACATTGGCCAGCAGAAAATACATGGCGCGCAAGCCAAGAATGGCCGCGATATTGGAAGTGATGGCCACAATTGGTTCCTTGGTGATGGCCAGCACCGCGGGCACGCTGTCCACGGCAAAAATAACATCCGTCATTTCAACCACCACCAACGCCGCGAACATGGGCGTGGCCACCCAACGATGATCGATGCGGGTGAAGAAGTGCGAGCCGTCGAACTCATTAGTCATGGGCATGAGCTTGCGTAAAATTTTATAACCAATGCTGTGCGAAGGATCAGTGTGGTCTTCGCTGGAGGATTTCCAAACAAACTTCACGCCTGTGATCAACAAGAACGCGCCCAAAATTCCCGCCAGCCATTCAAAGCGGTGGATCAATTCAATTCCAGCCGTGATGAAAGCAATGCGCAATATGACCGCGCCAATGATTCCCCAAAAAAGCACGCGGTATTGCAGCCCCGCGGGAATGGCGAAATGCTTGAAGATGATCACGAACACAAACAGGTTGTCAATACTCAGGGAAAGCTCAATGATGTAGCTGGCCAGCCATTGCAGACCGATTTGCGTGGCGGCGCTGCTTGGCGTGACCGTGCCGTCTTTTTTCATAAACTCGCTGCCTGTCAACACGCTTGGATCGGCGTTGAGCCAACCCTTGCACATCCACCAGAAAAATACATTGAACGCCAGCGCAAGCGCGGTCCACGCAATCACGCTGATCAGCGCGGATTTCCAGTGGATCACTTTTGTGTTGCGATGAAGCACGCCTAGATCTAGCGCCAACAACAGCGCGACGCCCAGGAAAAAAAGTCCCATGAAGCCGCCGTAGTTTGTCAAAGGAAAGACGTGTGGAAGGTTGGCAAGAATCATGATGAGCGCGCCGCCTTTGGCGCAGGGTTGTTTGCGCAACTTTAGCGTGTGTTTGCCTTGTGGGGGGCTACAGTGGATCTAATTCTTCTTGCACCGAGCCCCAAAGGAGGTTTGTGAACACACGCGCCTTAAATTTTGGGATAAATTAAAAAGGCGGATTGACCCAACCTCGCTACACTGCTTACTCACTAATGTTGGTGCCTTGGACAGATGGCCGAGTGGCTGAAGGCGCTGGTTTGCTAAACCGGTGTACAGGGTAATTCTTGTACCGCGGGTTCGAATCCCGCTCTGTCCTTTTTGGAGTTTGACCTTGCATTTTGCGGTCTAGACACATCAAGTTGGCGCATGTGCTCCAACCCATGCAATTATTTTTGCGTTGGAACAGCATTGGTGCGCTGTTTCCACCGCGCCACGCATAGTGGTTGATTTCAGGGCAGTGTTTTTTTGCCAGAGCCAATCAGATTTGAGAGAATGTCAAGGCTAAGACCACCCATGCTCAGAAACTGATCTGATAGCCCGTCAAATTGAACGATAAATTTAAGCATGGATTCAAGTCGTTCCCGATGCGCCACGCCTTCGCTTGTGGCGTCTCCATTTAATTTCAGAGAGAGAGATTTTAAACGAGCGGCAAGCGGCTCCAATTCACGTCGCTTGCGCGCCCGTGCCACAGTTGCGAAGAGTTTCCAGACATCTTGCTCCGCGGTGTAGTAATCCTTGCGATCGTGAAGTTTATGCGTGCGATTGATAATGCCCCAGTCAAGCAGTGTGCGCAAAGTCATGCTGGCATTGCCACGACTGATGGAAAGTTGTTTCATGATTTCGTCGGTGTTCATTGGACCACCAACGATGTACAACAACGCATGCAGTTCGGTCATGCTGCGGGGAACTCCCCAATGCGCGCCCATATCGCCCCAGAGTTCTATGAATTCTTTACGCCCATCTGCCAACATTTCCATGCCCCTAGTCGGAGAATTGTCGAGATCGTTGGTTGTCTTGGAAAGAGGGGAAGATTTACTTATAGTCACAACATAAGCCTATTCAAGTAAGCATTCTCCGACCACATTAATTTTAAAAATACGTGAAATGTGTCAAAGATCTGAAAGTAGAACTTAGGGGAATCCAACTGGCGGATTAAGCTGAATATAGATTTGATCCCAGAAAGTTCTGTAGGGACCAATCACGCCAAATCCAAAGGTTATAAATCGAACGTAAATCACATTGTCACTGCCTTCGGTCACAACGAAGTCTTGTGGGATATATCCCGAATCACTTAATCGCCCAGACAAATTTGCTATGCCACTAATAGATGGGGATATTCCATTAAGGAAACCAAAATCCAGGTAAATATAGCGATTTGATCGACGGTTATAAGCGTACATGATTCCCAAGGCTTGACCTGTCTCGTCCGTAGAAGCGTTTCCACTGCCTCCGGTGACCAAACCAAACGCCTCGAAGCCAACGTCATTGACTAATGAAATGTCAGCGACTGGCAATGATGCCCGAATTTGAATATCTGTAGCGAGTCCCATTGAAACATATTGAATTGATGGACCATATCCATAACCGCGCGATCCGCGGCCCTTTTGCTGGGCTTGGATTTGCAAGAATTTATTGTTGAGAGTGCCGATTGAGAATTTGTTTCCACTGATACGGGTTCCTGTAATCACGTCAATTCCAAATGGAGTGCCGCCAGGGTAGGACGTGTTCACAAATACATTTTCTAAACACACCGATGCCAAAGGAAATCCACCAACATTGTGTTGCGATCCTCCAGCAGAAGAAGCAAGCACATTGTCCCCATTTGAAACAACATTCGGACTATCAGAGACCGTGGATGGAAAAATAATATTTGGTCCATATCCGCATTGCGTAATCACACTGCCCAAAGTGTTTCCGGTTGGGTTGCCCTGAACATCTGTGTTAAAATTATTAAGAATATATCGGATTCTTTGGGTTCCAATGCTGCCTTCAAATAACTCTTCTGAAAATCCATTCAGGGCTCCAATTAAACCAGCGATCATTGCGCAGGCGCCACTAGTCTGGCCAAAGTTTGCTTGATAGTTCTGCTGTGGCGTGGCGGGAACGGTACTTGTTGCATTGTTGAAAAGGGTGCCCAAACCCAATGTGCAAATTCCAGTGCCCCAGCCTGCAACATCAATTCCACCTGCTCCTACCGTCTCAGACCAATTACTTGTGCGATAACGACAATATTGATCACCCGGATATACACCAGGGGATGAAAGAAGACCACCTGTGGATGCTATTGAGGACGTGATGCTTTTAACGTTGCCATATGTCACAGGGGTTTGTCTTCCTGGCCACACTGCGCCCACTGTGATTGCGATTGGTACGGTATCATTGCTAATTTGTAATTTAAATCCGCCATTTCCTGCGGGAATAACAATTGTTGATCCAAGGGAATCAATCACACTAAATAACTGATTTATAAACGGATCCGCCTCCAAGGTATAGCCCGCACCATACTCAAGGGGAATGCACAGCACGTCGCCGTCGCCCAGAATTTCACCAGCCGCAACAAGTGCCGTAGGCACACGGCCGCCCTGAAGGGTTGTGACAGCAGGAAAGAATGTGGTCTGTGCACGTGGCAGCAATCCCGTAATGCCAAAACCATTATCAGCGGCCACAAGAATGCCCAGTACGGCTGTTCCGTGATCAGGATTAATTAAGGTAGAAGTTCCAGGCGCAGGGATAACAACTGTCTGGCCAGTTTCAACAGTGACTTGACCTAAGAGATCCAGATGGTCAAGAATAGCGGAGTAATCGATCACTCCAACTTGAGTGAGTGAGCCAAGAATACAAGCGCTATCAATAGGCACGCCATTACGAGTAAGTCCAGCGGTGAAGGCGCGCATGCCAGCAACATCAATGCCACCGCCGGAAAATCCGGTATTCACGAAGTCATATGATTCGTCTAGTGGAAGTGGCAAAGATAATAGCGTGACCGTTCCAGTTCCCGTCCCGGCTTCTGTAGTTTTAATAAAGACCGTACCAACAGTACCAGATACGGCACCAAGATTTATCCAACTTGCATTTGTAGTGGTTCCAAGCGATGTAATTCTATAACATTGGCTTGTTACAAATGAAGGACTTGTGACCACAATTGGATCTGGAGCCGCTTGAGCAAACGTCTGTGCGACGGAAATAATTCCAGGCAGCGCATTGGCGGTTGCGACACCAGTTCCACCCAAGAGAGTACTGGTTTTAATCGCATTAAAAATAGTTCCCTTTGTGGCTGTAGACGCACCAACATCTTGCCACGCAGCAAGGCTTGAAGTACCAACGTTAAAGATTTGGTAACTGAACCCAACTCTGAGACTATTGGGCGTTGATATGGTTGCAGTAAGCGAACCGCTGGCAATTTTTTGAATTGCTGCAATGTACTCCGCCGTCGTCAACACATTGGGCAATTTAGTTCTAAATAAAGCTAGATTTCGCGCCCTGAAATTAACGGTTGCTCCAGAGGCAATCTCAACGGGGTCAAAGTTTGGAATTCCGGGAGTGGGTAGCGGAGGATCAAAGACAACGGGGCTTTCGAAACCACCAGTTTGGCAAAGGTCAGGGTTGGTTTGGGCTTGGGTCGCGCACGCGGTGTCCCAACCAACGGAGCAGCATGAGGAATCATTGATGCATACATACACGCAGCATCTCGTGCTATCACAACCAGGTAGTAAGTTCTCTGGAGTAAAGCAATCGTGTGAAAGGGCAAATGGAAATGACTTGAATGCGTTGTCGTATTCCGCCAAGCTCACTGATGCAACTAAAGTTGGATCATCTGCAAGGAGTGTCCCGCCTGCGTGAAATCTACTTCGTATTGTTGAGAGATTGTAAATGTTAGAGCAATTACTGTCATTTAGTATGGGATCGGTTAAATTAGCTGGAGTTTGTTGAAGGAACTGGTATGCAAAGGCCGTTATGGCACCGGTGAACCCCCAAGGGCGAATACCGTCCCCATTGCCAATATCGGTAAACTTTAATATTCCGCTTATTCCTTGAATACCTGGAAATGCGGGGCCACGAAGCGCAAAGCAGGCGTCGTACACTACCGTGTCGTCAAATGCATATGTTTGAGGTGAACCGATGGCAACACCAAAACATGTTTCGGTTGGCAGATCAACTTGGGGCATGCCACCCAGCGGAGATGAGTTATTATATGGCGTGGGAGCATTTATAATGGTTGGGCAATAAATATTGGCAAGTGTGGCACAAATGCTGTCCCATCCTGCGACATTCGTTTGGTCGGAACACTTTGCCCACCCAAGCGTTGTTACAAGATAATCAACACAAAAAGTGTCCCTGCAGCCATATTGGCAATTTGCAACCGAGGTAAATCCTGTTGGAGGTTCTTCGCAACTTCCTGAAATTCCTCCGCCTAAATTACAGCCCCCTGCTTGGCAATCCCAAGTTGGGG
>SIAM01000046.1 GCA_009691785.1 Phycisphaerales bacterium | reverse complement strand
CGGGCGCGCGCGCGAAATTTCATCAATAAACACGGCCTGCGCGTTCCACACCGACGCGGGAGTTTGCACAAATGTCAAAGTTCCGTTGGAGTTGGGCAACGGATAACCAATCAAGTCGTCGTAGTTCACCAAGCTTGCGTTGTAATGTCGCCACTGCAAATCAAGCGCCTCGCACAAACGGCTCAGCAACAAACTTTTCGCCGTGCCATGCGCGCCCACAAGTAGTAACGGAGTTTCCGTGGCAAGCGCCGCAAGTATCACGGGCTCTAGCGAGTCCAACCCAACCACGCCAAGTTGCCGCAACGGGTGGCGCGGTCTTGCCTTGGTTTTTTGCGGCAACTGAAAAGTGGGGGCCACATCGACCGGGTTTATGCGTAATGCGGCCTCGCTAGCGGCAACATTGTCAAGTGCCGTGCTGGTTGCACTCGCGCTCCCAATGCTTGCATTCGCTATTCCAATATTTGCATTGGCACCCCCAATGTTGGTGACGGTATTCGGCGTGACGTTGTTGTGAACGGTGTTGCTGCTGCTCATGTCGTGACTCCACGACATCGAAAGCGGCCAGCTTGAAAAGGACGGCTATCCAACGCGGATAGCGTTTGCGAGAAGTGTTTGAATTGAAGCATTTATGCACGGAAAGTGCTGTTTGCTGCAGGTTTCAAACCTTTGCCACATCACCCTTTTCAGGGCTGGTCTCAGCACCGTGTCCCCCGTGATTGCTCACTAGGATCGGTTGCTGCTTGGGCTTTATGGAGACCGCCCAATACTCTGGATGTACAACCATTATAGCACCACGCTTGGTGAATGCAAGTATTTCAAGCACACAATTACACAAATATGTAAAATTTTTCACATTCCGCACATCGCAGAGCGGCTTAGAAGATATTTACCCCGCATGAAATCGATCACTTAGCTTGCCGGACGCACTTTCAATGTGGCCCAGATCGTGAACGCAAGCATGAACGCAAACACGCCGTTGGCCAATTGCATCTGATGAAGCGGTGATGCGTTGACAAATTGCTCGATCAAGCCCGGAATAATTTCCAGCAACACGCCTGCGGAAATGCCCGCTAAATTCACCACCGCAATCGCCGATCCCACGCGCTCTGGCGGCAACGACCTGCCCGCAATTTCAAATGCCAGAGCCATGGCAGACAAGCCTGCGCCGATCAATCCAACATTCAGCGTATCAAACCACAGCGGCCAATCCGTTGGCACCAATAGCCAAAACAGAAACGCCGGCAGCGTGATCCACATGCTGATAAGTATCGTGCCCCGTGAACCAAATTTGACGCCAAACCAGCCAGTAATGGGCGAACCAATGGCAATGCCCACAAAGAAACTTGACGCAATGAACACTGCCTCCGATTCATTCCACGCCCACGACTCCGCCAGTTGCATGTTCCACATTCCGCCAAAGCCACACAAGGTTCCGCAACTGCCGGCGTAAATCAGGCACGCCACGCGCACATCGGCGAGCGCGAACAAGTCCTTGATGGTGGCAATAATAGAAAGTTTTTTCTGGCCTTCAACTTGCTTGTGTGTGCTTGCTCCAAACCATGTGGGTGGCACATACATATATAAAAGCAGCGCCAGTGGCACGGCGACAATGGAAATAATTTGAAGCGCGACGCGCCAGTTGGTTGCGGTCTGCAATTCATTGCCGCCCCACACGCCGACCACTCCGCCCAAACCAATCACCATGTCGGCAATGCCCATGAACAGCGCGAACAAATGCAAGGGCATTGTGCGACGCGTGATTACGGCAATGGCGGGGCACGCAAATGCCGCGGTCGCGCCCAACAGCGCGCGCGCCATGATGGCGCCAGACAAGCCATCGCATTTGCTTAAGAACGCCGCGGCAAAACCGGTGGTTATTGCCACCACGGGCAGTAACCGCGCCGGACCAAAGCGATCAATCAATACTCCCGCAGGAATTTGCACCACCGCAAACGCAATCAGAAAAGCCGTGGAAATAAACGCGGTTTCCAACGTGCTTAGACCAAGGTCTTGTCCAATTTCCAGCCGCAGCGGCGCGTATGAATTTTCAATTATCTGTTGATAAAAATAAAACAACAACATGGCGCCAATTGCAAGCAGGCCAATCTTTTTGGCTGGCAACAACGGGTGGGTGCCATTGTGATCTTTGGCGGTCATTACAACGACAAGCGTAGCGTAGTGCTATTCATTTTTTTTAATGACTATTCCAGATCACAATCCAGCCATTGCGCCAGAGCATTGCCACGGTTTGGATTTCGTTCGCGCCGCCATGATGATGCTGGTTGTGGTGCTCCACGGGTCTGTAAGTTTTATTCCCAACTCACCCGACACGCTGTGGCCTTACCGCGATCCACAGTCCACAATGCTTGCGCCTTTGATTGCAATTCCTATTCATGTGTTCGCCATGGCGTGTTTCTTTGTCATGGCGGGATTTTTCACCGCGCTCTTGTATCAACACCGCGGCGCGCGGGGTCTTATCGCCAACCGCGCTCGCGCCTTAGCGCTCCCACTTGTTGTTGGCTGGGTTGTCATATTTCCACTGGAGAGCGCGTGTTTTGTCATGGGCAACATGCGCTCACCCATCATCGCGGGCCAACCTGGTCCGTCGCAAATGGCAACCACATTCTTAGAAAATTCATGGGCTAATCCAACTCCAAATTATTTTTCGTTTTTATATTACTCGCTTTATTTCTACGTCATTGCCTTTGTATTCATTGGATTGATCAAAGTTGTCCCGCGACAAATTTGCGTGCGCGCGGTGTTGCCCAAGCAGAAAGTCCAATCTGCGACCTAAAACCTAGCGCTTTTGGCAAAAATACACGGTTTCTTTCGCAAAAAGCCTGTCCCATGTCACAGTGCCTGAGCAACTAGGTTCACCATGAGACTTTCTATATATAGATGCGTCCAGGTTGTTCGCCATGCCGTGCGTGCTGTTGTTGGCCGTGGCGTGCGCATGTCTGCGATGCGTTCAAGTATTGCCGCCAGCATTGCCGCCACTTTCATGTGCGCGCCAACTCATGCGCAAGCCTATGTCCCGGTCATTTCCGCATGGCGAGTGAATCTCACGGGCGCGGTCGGTTTCAACAATCTTGCCGCCGATGTTCAGCAAGTTCGATACAGCTCCACCTATGTGTATGTCAACAGCAGTTCGGTTCCGTCGTACCCAATTGGTCCGTGGATGGGCAGCCCCAACACGGTCATCAACCAGAATTTTTCGTTTCGCATTCTTCGCACGCCTGTTGTGAAGACTGGAACCAAGACGCCCACGGGTTTGGGCAACATTGGCATTTGGGTGAACGGCGTTGGTATTTTCAATTACTCCGACGGCCGCAGTTACAACAATAAAAATATTTGGCACAACGACGCCATCCGCGTGGAGGGTCCTTCATTTGATTCCTGCGGCGGGCATCCTTCGCCCAACAACGAATATCACAATCACCAAAATGCGGCGTGCCTGTTCAGCGAATCCAACCAAGTTCATTCACCCATAGTCGGTTACGCGTTTGACAGCTTTCCAATTTACGGTCCATATGCCTACTCCAACACAGATGGCAGCGGCGGCATTAAGAAAATGGGCAGTGGGTATTCGCTTCGCAACATGACCACGCGCACCACGCTTCCAAATGGAACCGTGCTGAGTTCCGCCAATTACGGGCCGGCCGTTTCCACCACGTATCCGCTTGGATATTTCGCCGAGGATTATATTTACAGCGCCACCAATGCCGATCTTGATCTGAACAATGTTCGATTTTGTGTCACGCCTGAATATCCAAATGGAACATACGCATACTTTGTCACCCTCACGGAGTCAGGATCGCCGGCGTATCCATACATAGTTGGTCCCTCTTATCACGGCGTGTTTGACAACAGTAACGCGGGCGGCAAGGTGACTGTGCCAACCGGCGTGACCACATACGATCCAATGGATATGGATGATTCAGGAACTTTAGATGCCGGCGATATTTCACTTGTGTTGTTGAACTTTGGTTCATACGGTCCTGGTGATTTTGATGGCTCAGGCGATGTGGGCCCGGGTGATCTTGGAATACTTTTATTGTCGATGTAATCGCCATGCCCACGCCAAACGCCAAGCAAGTGTTTGAAATTCTGGTGCGCGAACATTCTGACCGCCTCATGGCGTTCGCATACGCGGTGTGTCGCAACCGATCGGCGGCCGAAGATGTATTTCAAGAAACATTGCTTCGCGCGTGGAAGGGACTTGACGGCTACGACAGCGAGCGGCCATTTGGCGCGTGGTTGCGCGGAATTGCGCGCAACACTGCCTATGAATTGTTCCGCAAGAATTTGCGCACGGTTGATGACGAGGTGTTGAATGTCATCGCAGCGCAGGCCGATCGCTTTGATGGTTCAGCGGGCACGGAATTCCGTGAACGCATGGAAATTTTGGAGCAATGCATTGCGGCTCTGTCGGGAGACTATGCGGAGACCATTGACTTGACCTATCGAGGTGGAATGTCGGTTGAGCGAATTGCGGTGCAAGTTTCGAGCACCAAGGAAGCGGTGAAAAAAAGATTGCAACGCGGCCGCGCCATGATTGCGGAATGTTTGGCGCGCAAGGGGTTGCTGACATGAACACAAGCAATATGGAATCTATGAACGACAACAACGACAACAACGACCACAAGAGCCGGCATGGCCAAGATGGGCAACAAGATCAAACGCAAAATAATGTGCCACATGATTCTCAGGTCAATGAAAGCATGAGTGGCCTCGACTGCGAATTTGCCAACAACGGCGCGCACATGTTTGTGGACGGTTTGTTGCAGACGCATTTTCAAACACCGCTTGTGCGCGAGCGCCGCATTGCCCGCGTCATGAACGCAATTCCAGAGCCGCGTGAAATTGCCGCGCGCACCTGGATGAAGTTTGTTCGTCAAAGTGGCGCGCTTATTGCAAGCGCGGCGGTGATTGCGCTTATGTTCATCATTGGTCCACGCGAAGTAGAGGCCAGCGCGCAAGCCAAAGCCGTTGTGACAGCGGAGCAAAAAACCCGTGATCGCCGCGTGCTCTTTCAACTTATTCCGCCAAGGGATCGACAAGATGGACCGGATTTTATTGGCTCGCTTGATATTCGTGACGCCAAACATTTGGTGATGACCATTCGTCAACCCGATGGAACGATTGAAGTGCGCGGCCGCGACGGCGAGCATTACTGGATGATTGATCGCAATGGTAAATTGCGCGACTTGCCTAGCGACATGCCGTGGCCAGCATGGGTTCAATCGCCGCGCGGTGGTTTGCTCGTGGACATGGCGGAAGCTGTTGAGCAAGGTTTGAACGATGAGTGGAAGTGGAGTCGCGCCGACGCGCAATTGGAAAATGTGGCATCAAAGGTGGGCGATCATTTAATTGCCACGCGTGTGAAGAACAAACCCATGGAGCCCAATAAAATTGATGTGCGATTTAATCCGGTGAGTGGTCTTGCAGTGCAAATAGAAATGTCGTGGCCAGAGAACATGCAACCGCCGCGTCGCATGGACGGTGACGGCGCGATGAATGGCGAAGGTCGTCCAATGCGTGACGGCGCGATGAACGGCGAAGGTCGTCCAATGCGTGACGGCGCGATGAATGGCGAAGGTCGTCCAATGCGTGACGGCGCGATGAACGGCGAAGGTTCTCCAAACGGCGGTCCACCTAAAGGTCCAAAGCAATCGGTGCCCATGGGTCCGCCAAGCAAAATGACTTTAATTGTCGAGCC
Organism: Phycisphaerales bacterium; assembly: GCA_009691785.1. Lineage (GTDB taxonomy): Bacteria > Planctomycetota > Phycisphaerae > Phycisphaerales > SM1A02 > SYAC01. Next base: position 10,503 of record SIAM01000046.1, on the reverse strand, counting down.
ACCAATCACATTTGATGCGGCGTGGTTCACACCAGAGAAACAACTTTCCATCAATGGAAAATAAACGAACACTTCTGTGGTCCATTTTCGCGGCAGCGTTTCTGTCGCTTCTGTTCAAAGCGTCCGCGCATTCGCCAACAAAAATGGAAATGATCACCGTGCCCGCAGGCTCTTACATGATGAGTCCGCTTGATTTTGGCACGCAGCAATTCGAGGCCGACGGAACAACCGTGCGTCCAAGCGTGAAGGTTGAATTTAAAAAACCGTTTCTGCTTGCGCGCACCGAAGTCACGCAAGCGCAATTTGCGTCCGTGCTTGTCCGCAATCCTTCGCTGCATGTCAAAGGCGAAGACACCTCGCATCTGCCCGTTGAAAACGTGTGTTTCTATGACGCCATTGAATATTGCAACGCGCTTTCAAAATTGGAAAACTTGAAGGAGTGCTACGCACTTGAGCGCGTCACGCGCGGCGCCGACGGCGTGATTACTTTCGCCATGGTGAAAGATATTGGCGGCGCTGGTTATAGATTGCCAACGGAAGCGCAGTGGGAATACGCGGCGCGCGCCGGTTCAACCGCGGGCTGGAGCCACGGCGACGACGAATCGCTTGTTGGAAAATACGCATGGTGGAAAGCGGAGGCGGGCGGCGAGAGCAAGCCTGTTGCAACCAAACTTCCAAACGCCTGGGGCTTTCACGACATGGCGGGCAATGTGTGGGAGTGGTGTTGGAACCCAGAATCAAAAGTTGGTGGCGCGCAACCCATGCGTGGTGGAAGTTGGTTTAACTGCGCAACATGCTGCCGCAATTCTGGCCGATGCGTGAGCGAAACCACATCGCGCGAAGGTGCCGTTGGATTTCGCGTGGCGCGTGATGTGGACATGAATACATCCGACATCAAACCGATCACCACGCCATTGGTGCCGCAGTAAATTTTCCAGCGCGACATATTGCGGTGGTGAAGGCACACATGATTCATTTCTCGCCGCAGCAAACATTTGCATGGCAAATTTTCCGCATTGATTTCAATTTGTTCAAATAAAAATAGCGCGTCGCAATACAATCTCAGCAACTCACGCGCATACAAACTCGTCACATGGTCGCGGCGGATTTGCCCTATAGTGTGGGGCTGTCATGCTTCCTAAAATCGCCATCATTGGTCGCCCAAACGTGGGCAAAAGCAGCCTTTTTAACAGGCTTGCGGGTCGCCGTATTTCCATCGTGGACCCCACGCCTGGCGTGACGCGCGATCGCATCTCCGCCGAAATTGCGCTGAAGCCAACCAAGGGACCAACGCGCGCCATGCATGTGATTGACACGGGCGGCTGGGGAATTTACACCACGGAAAAAAATCGCAAGGACGACGCGGGTGTTGACCTTACTCCGCTCAAGCCAAGCATTGAATCGCAAATCATGGCGGCGGCAAATGAGGCCGACATTATTTTGTTTGTCACCGATGCGCGTGAAGGCGTGATGGCGCTTGATCGAACCGTGGCCACGCTGTTGCGTCGGCGCGGTCTCACTTCAAAGGTGATCGCGGTCGCCAACAAGGTGGACGACCGAAGTTGGGAGGCTGCGGCGCAGGAAGTTGCGCGACTTGGTTTTGGCGCGCCAACATGCGTTAGCGCAAGCAGTGGTCTGGGTCTTGCGTATTTGCGAAATCTTATTATCAGCAAGTTGCCCGATGTGCAAGACGACGCGCCCGATGAGACGCCGCCCATTCCGGAAATTCGAATCGCCATTGTTGGCCGCCGCAACGCGGGCAAAAGCAGCATTGTGAATTGGCTGGCTGGCGAGCCGCGGGTGATTGTGAGCGAAATTGCCGGCACCACGCGTGACAGCGTGGATGTCCGCATTGAAAAAGAAGGTCGCATTATTACGCTGATTGACACCGCGGGCGTGCGCAAAAAGAAAAGCTGGGACGGCGATATTGAATTTTACGCCAACACCCGCACCGCCGACGCCATCGCGCGTTGCGATGTGGCGTGGCTGCTCCTAGACGCCACTGAAAAAAGCACGCAGATTGAAAAGACGCTGGCCATGCAACTTGCCGATTCGTTCAAGCCCACGCTGATCACCGTGAACAAATTGGACTTGGTTCAGAAAACGCTCAAGCCCGCCGACTATCAGGCGTATATCACGCAAGAGTTTCCGCAACTTTCCTACGCGCCTATTTCGTTTGTCAGCGCCAAGACTGGCAAGGGTTTGCGCGACACGCTTGCGCTTAGTTTTTCCATGCAAGAGCAAGCCGCGCACCGCGAGGGAACCGGCAAACTGAACGCCGCCATTAAAAAGATTCTTGCCGAACGCGGGCCAAGTTCAAGCCTTGGCACCATCGCCAAAGTTTTGTACGTCAGCCAAATTTCAATCAATCCACCAACTATTGCCATGGTGGTGAACAAGCCCGCGTTGTTCAAGGGTCAGTACGAGCGCTACTTGCTCAATCGCCTGCGTGAAACGCTTCCCTTTAGCGAAGTGCCAATTCGCCTGCAGTTCAGCGAGCGCAAGCGCACGCTGCGACCAGCCCGTAAATAAATTCACGCTTGCCATTGCCACAACATGTCATTGAAATCCGCCAAAGAAATCGCGCCTACATGACTAGTAAAATCATGGCGTCACGCGCCCGCTCTTGGTTAGCATGGGCGCCGCGATGTCCATTATTCCGCTTCCCATGTTTGAGCAAGACTCGGATCCCGCGCGCCGCGACGCCATGACCGACGCGGAAATTTACGCCAACCTGAAACCGCCCACCAGCATTGTTGTGAAGTTTGGCGCCATGCGTCAGGTTGGCGAGTTTCCATACAAGGGCGACGCCAAACCTGGTTGCGGCTCGCGACTTGTGGTGCACACCACGCGCGGCGTTGAGATTGGCGAAATGCTGACCACCACGTGCGCCAACGGAAGTTGCTCTAAAAGTATCAGTCGCTCCGAAATGCTGAAGTTCATAGAGAACTCCGGCGGCCGCGATTATCCATTCACGCAAGAGGGCGAAGTGTTGCGCATTGCCACCACCGAAGACATGACGCGCTGGAACGCGTTTCAGTCCGCCGCAAAAGATCGTCGCGACCACGCGCGTGAAATTGTGAACAAGTACAAGTTGAATGTGAAAGTGGTGGAGGTGGAAGTTATTTTGGGCGGCGAAACCGTGACCATGTTGTGGATGGGTCCCGAAGTAAATCCCAACGAGCCGCCGCCGCCGCGCCCCGACATTTCTGGCGTGATGCGGGAGTTGGAGCAGCATTACGGCGCGCGCGTTTTTGATCGACAAGTTGGAGCGCGCGATGAGGCGCGACTGACGGCTGACTATGAAAAGTGCGGCCAACATTGTTGCTGTAAAAATTTCTTGAAAGTGCTCAAGCCCGTCAGCATGAAGAGCGCCAAGATTCAGAAGGCAACCATGGACCCGCTTAAAATTAGCGGCCGTTGCGGGCGTTTGATGTGTTGCTTGCGCTACGAGGATAAGACCTACGAGGAACTTTCTAAGCGCCTGCCCAAAAAGAATTCGCGCGTGATGACCACCGACGGTCCCGGCACCGTGATCGACGGAAAAATTCTGGTGCAACTTGTGCTTGTTCGCCTTGACTCCGACAACAAGGAAGTTGCGTTTCCATTTGAGGAACTCTTGTCAGAGACGCCGCCGCCAGCGCCCCCAAGCGCTCCGCCGCCAAACCGTCGCAATTGATTTGTAATCTGGCCCGCTGAAGCTCCCACCGCAACGGCTTGAAATCACAGTTCAAAACATGTTTCAATTTTTATCCATCGTGATTTCCACGCGCACACACATGTGCGTTGTCCCAGAGCTCATCCCGCCCCGCGTAACAGTCGATACATTGCTTCATTCATGAGCGATTCTTCAAGCGAAACCACGCCGCAAAATAAATGGCGACCAGCCGGCATTGACACCATGCAAGGTTTGATTGTGGCGTTCACCATTGCCATGGTGTTTCGTGGTTTTGTGCTTGAAGGTTTTGTTATTCCAACTGGCTCCATGGCGCCAGCATTGTTGGGCCAACACATTCGTGTTCGCAGTGACGCCAGTGGCTACGCCTACACCGCAGATGGCGGCTCCGTGTTTGACAACGGCGCTCCGCCCACCGCGCGCGCGCCGCTTGTTGATCCAATGGTCACGCGGCAGTTTGCCATGGGTGAAACCGAACTTGGCCGTTTGCGCGCGCAAGTTGTGGGTGGCGACCGCGTGCTGGTTCTGAAATATGTTCCGTGGGTCTTTCAGCCGCAGCGCTGGGACGTGATCGTGTTTAAAAATCCGCCCGACCCTGTTGGCGATTCGCAGAATTACATCAAGCGCATGGTTGGCATGCCCTCGCAGTCGCTGTTGCTTGTTGATGGCGATGTGTTTGCCGGCGCGCAAGACGCCGCGCCCGACGCGCTTCGCATTGAGCGCAAGCCGGAATTGATTCAGCGCGCGGTGTGGCAACCCGTGTGGGGAAATGATTGGGCGCCCGTGGACCTGAAAAAACTTGAATCCATCTGGAAGCGCTCGTGGCCTGGCGCCGCGTTTGTTCCGGCTGGCGAAAATAAATCCGCGTGGGTGGCGGGGGACACGCGCGAGTGGAAGTGGCCAACCGCCAACGCCACGCAACTTGCATGGAGCGCGCAAAATTTTCCGGTGACGGATTGGAACGCCTACAACGTGTGGCGGCGCTCATCCGAGTTTCCTATGAGCGACATTCGCGCTACGGCCGCCCTTGAATTTGATCAGCCAGACAAAGCCGCCGCATCATTTGTGTTGAACACGCGCGGTGTGCAAATCACCGCAAGCGTTGACAACGCCACCAAATCCATTGATGTCACCGTGCAAACCGTTGGCGCCACCAACGCACCCGCGCGCGTGTTGGCGCAGGGCAAAGCCACGCTTGCTAGCGCGCAAAAATTTCTTAACATTGAGTTTTGGCATGTCGACCAAGCCGTGTGGCTATTTGTGAATGGCGACAAAGAGCTTTGTATTCCCTATGAATTTGCCGCAACCGGAACAACCCCCGTGATGCGTTTAGCGGCGTCCGGCATGGATCCTGCGCGCTACCGCAACGATCCCATCAGCACCAAGCCCGCCGGTATTCAATCCATGTCATGGAATTTTTCCGGTTCTCCCGTCACGGTGCGCGACATGAAACTGGACCGAGACTTGTATTACCAACCTGGCATTCTTCTTCCAGGCAACCAAGTTTCCACCAACGGTCCCATTATTCTTGGCAAGGCATTCGCCACCGACATTGATGATCCCGCGCGGCTTGGTCCAAGCGATTATCTGATGTTTGGCGACAACAGTCCCGCCAGTCGCGACGGCCGCTTCTGGGGCAGGCCACATCCAATTTTGCAGCGTGTGATTGGATTTGAAAAACCATTCGTGGTGCCGCAAGAATTAATCGTGGGCAAGGCGTGGTGCGTGTATTTTCCCGCCACGTACCCCCTTGGAAGCGGTCTTGAAATGCAAGATCCCGGCGCGCGCAGTCCCAATGTGGTTCCCAACTTTGGCTCGCTGCGTTTCATTCGTTAAGCGGCACTTGCCAAATTTCCGCGCAATGTCAGCGCTTTCCGCGCGACAATCCAAGTCATTCCAAAGCAACCCCAGTGCAATCAGTGGTTCAATAGTCAGGCATCAAAAAACAGGACGCGCTTGGCGTCTAGTTTTAAAATTCATCTTGATTTCATTTATAGGCAAGGGCCTTCGTTGATCAGCAACAAACCAACGTCGCTTGAGTCAATCACATTGTCAAAATTAAGATCGGCGGGGCAATTCACGCAATCACCAAATTCCAGAAGCATAAGACCCATGTCGGAACTATCAACCACGTTGTCGGCGTTCAAGTCCGCTGAGCGCGCGGGCGTATAGTCGAACGGAATCTGGTCTGACCCAATTCCGTTTGCCGTGACCTCCATCGAATAGGTTCCGGCTGGAACGCTTGCCGGAATTGTGAAGTTGGTGGTGGTCACCAAACTTCCAGTGCTCACGCCGCAACTATTCCAGTTGTAGGTGCGCGCGTAATACACGGTGGATCCAGAAGTCAAACGAATCATCGGATAATTGGTGTTCATCTGCCAATCGTCGCCGTAGGAAGCGCCCTCTGAAATGCCATTGAACTTGGTGCCAGTCAATGTGTATTTGCCGCAACCGTCCTGTGAGTAGTAGGAAATAATTGGCTTGCCAGCAGCAAGCGGTGCGCCGCTTGGGCGATAAATGTAATACTGGCTTGAGCCTTGGTATGCGAACAAGACATTTCCATCTGGTAAATCAAGCAGTGTGAACACATAGCACGGTTCATTTATGCTGGTGGCACCGGTGGGTGCGTTGATTTGGGTGTGCGTGTTGGTCAAATAGTTATATTCGTAAAATGTAGTTGGTGAAGGAAAGTGATTGGCGGATGTTGGAATGGGTGAAGCCAAATGTAAAACCTTTCCATCCGTCATCATTGCCATTGGTGCGTCAGGCGCGCCGTTGGAGCCAGGAACAACAGAGCCCGCGGCCCATGTGCCTTTGGTCTCAGTTCCGGTTGGTGTATACAGCGCGGTCTTGCCGGTGGACCCAATAAAGAATGCTTTGCCGTTTGGAAGCAATACCGCGCCGCCAGTTTCATATCCGTACGCGTCATACAAGGCGACCGGCACCACGCCGTCCACATACCAAGCATTGCGAAATGGAATGTATCGCTCGCTTGCGGTGGAAAGGCGATCCACAAACAAAACGCTGTTGTCCGGCAACTTCATCCACGCGGATTCATTGTGAATTCCTTTGCAAGTGGGTCCAGCGACAAATGTGTTTGTCTTTGGATTATAAATTGATGTTAATTTGAGCGTGCCCGTGACAAGCGCTTGCAGCACGCGGCCGTCTGGCATCATTTCTGAATTACCATCGCTCACTCTTCCAAGCGGCGAGGGAGTTGCCGTCCAAGTATTAGTGAGCGGGTCGTAGACCTCGCCCGCTGAACCGCCTGTTCCATATTCACCGCCAGCCACATACAAGCGGCCGTCCATAAGAAGTTGGGACGAGAAATACAGTCGCGTGTTAATCATTGGCGCAATGGATGACCATGTTCCATTGGCGTAACTGCCGTGAATGTCCGGCGTAAGCTTGTTCCAAATATTTCCAAGGCCGTCGGTGCCGCCGCTATAACTTTTGCACAGCACGGTTCCGTCGGACAGCAGAATCAATCCGCCGCCGCTTAGATCAGGCGCGTTTGCGAGCACGGGCATCCAAGTTCCTGCGGCGTTGCTTTGTGTGGTCATACCCGCGACTGTGATCATGCAAGCGGTTACGAAATGTTGAATTGGTAATTTCATATTTGAATTTTAGTGATTTCTTTAAATTGGAGCAAATGGAAAAACCGCTTCAAGAATTTGAAGTGGTTCAGTGACTGCGTATAACGTGCCACAATTTCCACGAAGCGCAACCAAAAAAATGAAAGTTTAATAAGTTTTTATTGCCAACGGCGTGAGGTTTTAAGCCTTTAAGAATGGTCGAGTGCAGGCGCTGACCACTTTCGCATTTGCGAATTGGAGGAACCAGAGGCAACGCAAGTTGTTCCAACGCAAAATCAAGCGCGCACTACTCTGAACCCATGAGCGAATTCGCCCACCAAACATATGTGGTCGCGCGCAAGGTTGTGGTGGCGCTCATCGGCGGCACCGTCACGCTTATTGGTATCGCCATGATTGTGCTACCGGGTCCAGCTTTCGTTGTTCTTCCCGCGGGCCTTGCCATTCTTGCGATTGAGTTTGCATGGGCGCGGCGCTGGTTAAAAAAAGTAAAGCGCATGGCGCAAGAAGCGATGGACAAAATACATCATAATTCGAATCAAAAACAAGCAAATCATGCGCCGCCATATTCCACAACGTCCACCGAATCCGCGCCTAAGAAGTAACCGAATCAGTTTGCTCACATGACCAACAAAACAAAATCCAAAATAGTTGTAGCAAAAACCATGCCAACAGCGCAACCCAGCACCGGTTTCTGGCTGGTCAAGTCCGAGCCTTCGGTGTACGGCATTTCGGATTTAAAGCGCGACAAGCGAACGCTGTGGGAAGGCGTTCGAAATTATCAAGCGCGCAACTTTATGCGCGTCATGAAGCTGGGCGATCGCGTGTTGCTCTATCACTCCAATGCGGATCCTTCGGGCGTGGCCGGCGTGGCAACCGTGAGCGCGCTTGCTCTACCTGACCCTTTGCAATTTGACAAGCGCAGCGAGTTTTTTGACGCAGCTTCAACCAAAGAACAGCCGCGTTGGTCCGCGGTGGAGCTTGCCTTTGAAACCCAATTCGCGCGCGTGATTACCCTTGAAGAACTGCGCGCGGTAGTGGCGCTCTCCAAATTGATGATTCTTCAGCATGGCAACCGACTGTCTGTCACCCCAGTCCAGCCTGTTGAGTTTCGCGCCATTTGCGATTTGGCTTAGCGTTCGACTCGCTTTCGCTTGGCTAGAGTCTGTTGCAAAATGTGGCCGAAAGCCACCCGGCCCAAAGGCCAACCAAGCCACTTCCCCAAAATTTGTCTTAAAATCACCCAAAAAATCCACCTCAAAAGCCAGCACATCACTCGCCGCCGTCAAATCCTTACTATTCCTTTTCAGTTTTTGCCCCAAAAACGAAACTTTTGCTTGCATTTGGTTCATTTTCGGACACATTGGGGTGTTCAATCAAATTGAATTTTTGTCTGTTTATAGGTCTGCCACCAATTTTTCACTTAAGCCAAACGGAGCCAAGCATGTCTCATACCCGCAACACGTTCTTTAATATTTCAAACAAACTTTGCGGCTTGGTGTTCGCCGCCAGCATTGCCATGGTTGGCAACAGCGCTCTCGCGCAAGTGTTTGAAGAAACCGTTCCAACCAAGCCAACCGCGGCCGCGTTTGAAATGCCAACTATTAAAGAAGTTGAGAAGGTGGATGTGACCAAGTTGAACATGGCCGACATTGCCAATGAAGATCTTATTCGCGCCGCGCGCGGTGAAGCCCCTCGCTACGCCATTCCAAATCCCGTGAACATTTCTCCAACCACCAGCGGCAACTGGGAAAATGTCATCGATCAAGCCGGCGCTCTTCGCAGCGTGTGGAGACTTCGCGTTGGTTGTGAAAACGCGGTGTCCATGAATCTTGGTTTCACCAACTATCACTTGCCACGTGGCGCCGCGCTGTACATTTACACGCCAGACTTTGCGCATGTCATTCGTCCATTCACCGAGGCCGACAACGCCGATCACGGACAACTTTGGACGCCGCCACTTCCAGGCAACGAAATCGTGATCGAGCTCACCGTTGAGCGTGACCTTGAGCGCGAAGTGCAACTCACTTTGGGCTACATCAACGCCGGCTATCTCAACTTTTCAGAAATCGTTAATGTGCTTGACAAGTCTGGCTCATGCAATGTGGATGTCATCTGCAGCCAAGGCGACGGCTGGCGCGATGAAATTTCCACGGTTGCCGCAATTTCAACTGGCGGCTCGCTGTTTTGCTCCGGTTTCATGGTGAACAATGTTCGCCAAGACTTGGCTCCATATTTTATGACCGCCTATCACTGCGGCGTCACCGCAAGTAACGCCGCGTCGCTTGTTGCATTTTGGAATTATGAAAACACAACATGCCGTACTCCTGGCAGCTCAGCAAGTAGTGGCACCGGCGACGGCGTGTTGACCAAGTTCACCACGGGCGCAACTTTTAAGGCCGGCAGTTCAGCATCGGACTTCACACTGGTTCGTCTTTCATCCAGTCCAAATTCAGCGTGGTATGTCAACTTCGCGGGTTGGAACGCCAGCAGCGGCGAGTCCACTTCGCAATGCGGCATTCATCATCCAAATGTTCAAGAGAAGCGAATTAGTTTCGACAACAACGCATCCACCACAACCAGTTACTTGGGCACAACAAGTCCTGGTGACGCAACGCACTTGCGCGTTGGTCAATGGGAAATTGGAACAACCGAAGGCGGTTCTTCCGGTTCACCAATCTTCAATCAACTTCACCAAGTTGTTGGACAGTTGCACGGTGGTAGCGCCTCATGCACCAGCGTGACAAGCGATTACTACGGACGCATTAGCGTTTCGTGGCTTGGTGGCGGAACTGCGGCAACGCAATTGAAGACGTGGCTTGACCCTGACAACACCGGCACCCTGTCCGTGAACACACTTTCAACCAAGGGTCTTACCGTTACACCAAGCACCGCCGTTACCCACTCGGGTCCTGTTGGTGGTCCATTCTCTTCGTTGCCATACACATACACGCTGAGCAACAGCACGGCGGTCGCGGTGAATTATCGCGTTGCGCTTACCAACAAAATTGGTCTGCTCATCAATGGTGGCACAAGCGATCTCACCGGAAGCGTTTCTGCTGGCTCGTCGTACAACGTTATTCTCACATGCCCCTCGGATGGTGGATCTCTACCTGGAAACAGCGCCGGCGTTTACACGGAAGACATTGTCTTCACCGATCTTGGTACTAATGTGGCCCGCACTATTCGCCACACTGTTGAAATTGGTCAGACTGGTTTCACGGTTGGGCCAGC
>SIAM01000008.1 GCA_009691785.1 Phycisphaerales bacterium | reverse complement strand
ATGGAAACGCTGTATTTGCAGATAACCATGTCGAAGGCATTATCAGCAATTTCCCGGAAGGCGTAACTTACGAATGTGGTGGTATGCCTGCAAAGAGGGATGATATTTTCGACGCCGATTTTCCAACTCATCAATCTTCACTCACTTCACAAAGGTGCAATCGATCCAATGGCCAAGGAAAATTAATGAAGAAATCTGCTGGAGATACTTGGATTGGCATGTTTTCTTCCAAATTGGATTGGGGTCAAAATATTTTCAGTGAACCACTATTTGATAGAAAAGATAACGAATGAATTAGCTTGACGTACTGCGAAACTTATGTAATATTTTTATCTTCCTCCTAACATGAAACAAACAAATATGAAAAATAAAAATGCATTTACCCTGATCGAGTTACTTGTCGTTATGGCGATTATCGCGCTTCTGCTAGGACTTTTACTCCCAGCACTTACAAAAGCCAGAAACACGGCTCGACAAGTCAAGGACGCCACTCAAATTAAACAAGTTTATACTGGGTTTGTGATCAAAGGAAGTGAAAGTCCTCGCGGGACATACCCTACGCCTGGTAATATAAATCGAATTGGACATTTACCCGGTCGTGGCGATGAGGATCAACAAAAAGATAGCCATAAAAATCTATATGCCGCGTGTATCGCTCAGAATTTCCTCACACCACAGATTTTAGTTAGCCCATCGGAAGTCAGTAGTGCGATAACAATTTGTTCAAACATAAACATGAATGCACACCAGCCAGCTAATGATCTCTACTGGGATGGCGATTTGGCAAATGACACCTCCAACGCTGGCGGAGCTGGAAATTTTAATTGTGAAATGAAAAAAGGAAGTTCAAAGGGCTGTAATACAAGTTATGGGTGTATGCCTCTTATCAATAAAAATAATGACTCAAAAGTTGCCTGCCGCCGAGATCTGCAATGGCGTGTTGGCGCGCCAAACGGTAGTAAATTTCCCATGATTGCAAATCGTGGCACCAAGAACGGTGATATGACGTTGACTGGTGATCTGTCCTACGCAGAGTCTAAGACCCTTCAAATTCACGGAGCTGTAAACCAGTGGGAGGGAAATATTTGCTTCAACGATGCTCACATTCTGTACGGAACTACTTTTTGGCCAGAAGGAATGAGTTGCGTGCCAGGAGGAGATCCGGACATAAAAACATGTCCTGTAGGAACCAATCAGATGGGTCTAGACAACATTTTTAAATCCAACGGAACAAGCAGAGATGGTGCCTCTGACGCGTATTTGGCCATCGTCCCCAAACTTGAAATGGACGGAGCCTCAACTAAAATTGTAGATGAAGAAGATAACTGGGACTAATTCCTCTTTACTTTCTCGCTTCATAATTTCAGGAAGCTTCAAGAAGGCCGATCGCAAGATCGGTCTTCCTTTTTTAGTACCCAACATTCATGGCATTGAGCTTCCGACCAACTTTGCGCCACTGCGAGTAAATCTACTAGAATCAATGTGTGATCGTGCTTTGGCTTCTAACGATTCTTCTGTTTCAGAGTCCAACTCCAAGCTTGGCTATTCCCTTGGCTCGCAAGGCTTCTGTGGTTTGCATTCTTCCCATACAAGGGGAAATGGATGCGCTTACCGTTTCAGGTCTCGCGTCGCGCTTAACGCAAGCTAAGAGCGCGGGCGCGGACGCCATAGTGCTGCAACTGGACACGCCTGGTGGCGACTTGTTGTCCACGCTTGAATTATGCCGCCAAATTAAATCCGAGTATCCGCCCAATACCGTCGCGTGGATTCGTCCGCGCGCCTACAGCGCCGGCGTCATCACTGCATTGGCGAGCCGAGAAATTGTGATGGCGCCACAAGCGGCTCTTGGCGACGCGGCTCCCATTGCCGCCATGCCTGTGGCTGGACTCATTGCGCTGCCTGCCGCCGAGCGCGCCAAGTTGGAAGCCCCGCTTCTTTCCGAGGTCACGGACAGTTCGCGCCGTTCCGGTCATGACGAGCGCTTGGCGCGCGCATTTGTCGCGGTAGGTGAAGAACTCTGGTTGGTCCAAGACGCCACTCGTAATGAGCGCTATGTAGTTGATGTGAATGAATATAAAATTGTATTTGGAGAGGAGCCAATTCGAACGCGCGGCTCCGCTGCGCCGCCAATTTCAGGCAGTGAAACAACTACAAAAGAAGCGGCAACAGAGACCCCCGAAATCCAGCCGCAAGATGCTTCCGAACCAATAACGCCGCTCATTCCATTTCGAACCAACGCGCTTCGGCAATCGGAAACCACTGACACGCAAGCGTCACCTCAAAGCGACCAATCACTTTTGCCAAGCCGCGCGCCATTGACCGCCGCAGATCGACCGCGCTTGAAAGTGATTTCACAAATCGACGCGGCCAGTGAATTGCTTACTCTGCAAGCGAACGAGGCGTTGGCACTGGGTCTGGCGTGCGCAGTGATTGCCAATGAAAACGAATTGCAGAATTTCTTCGGCGCGCAGCAGGTCTTCACCATCGCCGCGCCTTGGAGCGAGCAACTGGCGCGCGTGCTGACCAGTTGGTGGATGCGCACGTTGCTTGTGGCGATTCTTGTTCTGTGTTTCTTTGGCGAAATGTCCGCTCCGGGACTTGGCATGTTCGGCTTCACGGGCGTGGCGTGCGTGGCGTTGTTGGCCGGCGGATCATTTCTTGCGGGCTTGTCACAGTGGTGGCCCGTCTTGTCAATCATGGCGGGGTTGGTGTTGATTGGCGCGGAAATTTTATTCTTGCAAGGAACTTTTATTAGCGGTGCGTTGGGCGTATTGGCATTCACCGGCGGCGTCATTGGCCTGTTTGTCGTTGCCGATCCAACTCCAGAATCAAGCACAAAACAAGCGTTTTTAGGCATGGCTTCACTGGTCACCGCCGTGGGCGCGGCGGGAATTGTGGCGTGGTTGCTGGGACCGCGATTGCAATTGATGCGCCCGTGGCAAGCCGCGGTATTGCACGCCACTTTGGGCGAGATATCAAATGCGTCAAGCCCCGTGCCCGTGCTTGCAACAGTTGGCACGCTGGCACGCGCGGCGACCGACCTGAGACCCGTTGGCAAAATTGAAATCGCAGGTACGCGCTTTGACGCGCGCAGCGAAGGCGCGTGGATTTCTTCGGGCGCCAACGTGCGTATCCTTCGCTCAGAAGGAAACGAAATAGTTGTGGAGCAAATCACATGAATCTTATTTTTCTTTTGGCCCAACAAGCGGCGACCATGCCAGCGGTCGATGACTCATGGCTCATCGCCGGATTCGCGCTCTTTGGCGTGGCGCTGGTGTTCTTCGCTCTAGAGTTTGTGATTCCAAGCGGCGGACTCATTGCCACACTGTGCTTACTTGTTGTTGTGGCTGGCATCTTCTGTTTCTTCATGCACTCGGCAACTTGGGGGCTTGCGTCTCTCACCGCCACGCTGGCGGGCGCTCCCATTGCAATAGGATATGGCTTAAAAATATGGTCGAACTCTCCATTGGCGCGGCGGGTTGTGTTGTCGCAAGCAATTGAAGATCACCCAGCAGCGCAAGGTGGCGCCGCAGCGCGCATGGCCATTGGAACCCTGGGTATCGCGGAAACAACGCTGCGTCCCGTTGGTTGGATTCGCATCGCGGCCAATCGCCATGAAGCGTTGGCCGAAGAAGGTTTCATTGCTGCTGGTCAGCAAGTGCAAATCACCGGCTTTGACGATGCGACACCGCGCGTACGCGCGGTTGAAAGCGTGTGACGCGAAGTTGCGGCGGCAATGTCGCATCAACAAACTTCGAATTCACGGCGCAACAATCACAAATCGTGCGAGCGCCACGCTGTGCTAGGATTGATTCATGCACACAACATTCATCTTGGCGGTGGACACGTTTTATTTATTAGGCATGGTTGGACTTGGAATTCTCGCGCTGCTGGGCTTGATCATCTTGGTGATCATTAGTCAATACTTGCAATTGTGGCTGCAAGCATTCTTGTCAGGCGCGCGCGTGAGCTTGCTTGACTTGATCATGATGCGCCTGCGAAAAGTTCCGCCAAGCGTGATTGTGCTGAATCGAATCATGGCCAAGAAGGCCGGAATAGATGTGCCCACCAACATGCTTGAAGCGCATTACATGGCGGGCGGCCGAGTGGACCGCGTCATTCGCGCCATGATTGCATCTGGCAAGGCAAAGATTGATCTTGGCTGGGACCGTGCCACCGCGATTGATCTTGCGGGCCGCGATATTTTAGAGGCCGTGAAGACCAGCGTGGACCCCAAGGTGATTGATTGTCCAAGCCAGATCAGCGGCAAACTCACCGTTGACGCCGTGGCGCAAGATGGAATTCAGTTGCGCTGCAAGGCGCGCGTGACGGTGCGCACAAATCTTGCGCGCCTAGTCGGCGGCGCCACCGAGGAGACAATCGTGGCGCGCGTTGGTGAAGGAATCATCGCCACCATTGGCGCTTCGCAAAGCCACAAGACCGTGCTTGAACAACCCGATCGAATTTCCAAAACGGTTTTAGCCAAGGGGCTTGACTCCGGCACCGCGTTTGAAATTTTGTCCATTGATATCGCCGAGATTGACGTGGGCGCCAATATTGGCGCCAACTTGCAAACGGCGCAGGCCGAGGCCGACAGCAAGCGCTTTCAAGCCGAGGCGGAGCAACGACGCGCACTGGCGGTTGCGCAAGAAGCCGAGCATTTGGCCGAGGCGCAGAAAAATCGCGCGCTGGTTGTGCTGGCCGAGGCGGAAATTCCAAAAGCTATTTCAGAGGCGCTGCGTTCCGGTAATTTAGGCGTGATGGATTTGTATAAAATGAAAAATGTGCAAGCTGACACGGAAATGCGTTCTTCCATTGGCAAGTCGGGCAGTTGAATAATTTCATCTGATGCCCGTTCTCTTCGCGGTCATACCTGTTTATGACGAGCCCCACACGCTTGCGCTGTGTGTTGCCAATGTCATGGCCGTGCAATTGCCACCGCGGTGGTCGCTGAAAGTGATTGTGGTGGACGACGCCAGCGGCAGCGACACCGCCACCGTTGCCGGTGAACTTGCCCAGTTGTATCAAGGCGCCAACTCGCAATTTCAGTTGCTGACGCATGCTGTCAATCTTGGCAAGGGCGCGGCGCTTCTCACTGGCTTTGCCGCGGCGCTGCAACAAGCCGGCGACCATGACGCCATCATCACCCAAGATGGCGATTTGGAATATGACCCGAATGACTATCCCTCGCTGCTTGATGCGCTTGGCAGCGACCCGCTCGCGGCGGTGTTTGGCAATCGATGGGCGCACACGCGTGGCGGCGGTGCGTGGCGAATTTTCCATGCGTCGGTCAATCGATTGCTGACATTCTTAAGCAATCAAATCACCGGGCTTGATATCAACGACATGGAAACTGGATACAAACTTTTTCGCGCGCCCCTGCTGCGCACAATTCTGCCGCTGCTCACCGAGGATCGCTTTGGCATTGAGCCGCAAATGACAGCGGCTTTGGCGCGCGTGGGTGCGCGTGTGCGCGAAGTGCCAATTCATTACGCGCCAAGAAATCGTGGCGACGGAAAAAAAATCGGCCCGCTCGATGGCCTTCGCGCGCTGTGGGTGATCGCGCGCGAGCGCGTGCAACCAAATTCAGAACCGATCTCCACGCAAAATCAGGCAAATCATAAGCAAACCAACACCACTGCGGACCTGGATCAATTTCAAGAGCACCAACAAAGGTCGACTCCAGGGGTGCATTCCTTGCGACAGTTGGCAAGCATGTCAGCCAAGAACCTGCCGCGAAAAATTATTTTGCAGATCACGGGCTTCGCGTTGGGCGTGGCGCTTATCGCTTGGTGCGTGTGGGGCGCCACCAAGGACCCAGAAGGTTGGCAAAGATTGCGCAATGCATCTGGCGCATCGGTGATTGGACTTCTGTTGTGCTCGCTCGGCAGCATCATGGTCAGCGGTCTCACATTTTGGATCGCGGCTCTGCCAGTGCGAACACTTCGCGTTCAAGACCAGCAATGGATCAACGCTTTGGCAAGCATGTTGAATTACGCGCCCGTGCGAATTGGAATGTTCGTCCGCGCCGCGTACGCCATCAAGGTGGACCATCTTCGCGCCGTGGAACTTGTCGCTTGGTTCGCCTCGGTAGCCTTCACATTTGTGGTGGCGTTGGTGGCTATCACGGCGGGCACGTTGGCGTGGATTCAATTTGGCGCATGGACATTTTTTCCAACCTTGATCATCATCGCCATGCTTGGTGGATTCAGCGGGCGTTGGTGCGCCACGCTCAGCATGGTGCAGAAACGCGCCCAAGGTCTTGAACGACTCATCACCAGTCCAACCGCGTTGTGGGGATCCATTGCGCTTCACATTTTGGATTTATTCTTCGCAACAGGTCGCGTGCTGCTTGCCATACAAATCCTTGGATTACCGCTGAATTTGGCTCAAACTTGCTTGATTTCCATGGCGTCTTTCGCGGCCTCATTGAACCCATTTGGCCGACTTGGTTTTCGCGAAGCCGCAGTTGCGTTCACCGCCAGTGCGCTTTCCATTGGCGGACTGGCTGGCATGGAAAATAAATTTCAAACACTCGCGGTCATTGAAAGCGCTGGCGAAGCGTTGGTGGCCATTCCTGTTGGTATGCTCGCGCTGTATCCAATTTGGAAACGCTTTAAACTTTCTAAACAAGCGCGCGAACAAGCAGTCGCAGCGAATCTGAATGGCTAAGCCACTTCACGCGCAAGCGTTCCCCTGCGGTGGCAAGCCACACGGCGCGCCCACTTGTGCGATCCACTCTGCCTACCGCCACTTGCAAATCCAACAGTGACGCGGATTTGGCGCCAGCGCCAGCCGCGTGAAAGCGCGCCAACCACAACGCCGTGAGCAGATTCACCAGTATCAATCCAAGCCCTTGGTCAATGGGCAATCCGTACAAACCCGAACCCCATGCACGGCCGCCAAGAATGGTGGCGCGAATCCAGCGCTGCAATAGATCGTCCATGGCCGCTTGGTCTTGCTGTTGCGACATCGCCGCGCCAGATGCGCCATCAAGCGGATGCGTTGGCGCAACATTCTTCGCCAACGCGTTGTCAGGTGCGCCATCGCCCGCAAATTGATTGGCAAATACTCCAACCGTGCTTTCAAAGCGCGCGAAATCAATTGACAAAAAACCAGCTGTTTGCGGGGAAATTCCCTTGCCAGCGCCCCACTTGCGACTGCGAGACAACTGCCCAAGCACCGACGCCACCTTGCCGCGCTTGAGCAAGTCACCAATCTTGGGGTCTTCAATCCGAGTAAACACCGCCTGGCGCAATAATTTCCAGGCGCGGGGCGTTGGCGCAGGCCAATCCAATAAGGGCAACTCATGTTCAACTGCGTCGGTCAGCGTGCTCAGCAGTTGCCGTAATTTCTCGCCACGCACATTCGCCAAATTCGCCCGCAGTAGCGAAGTGATCAACCACGCCAAACCTTGATAGCGCATGGCTGGCGAAATATTTTTTTTGCTCATCCACACGTCAAGCGCTGCTTCCACCATGGAAACTTCCGCTTCGCTGGCGATCAGTTTGTCTTGCAACTTCACCGGCACGGGCGTCGATGCTGGCAACAATTCACTCATGCGCCGCACATCGCCGCGGTGGGACTGCAAATCCGCGCCCTTGGAAGCAATCACGCTGCCGCAAGCAAAACTTATTCCCACGTGCGTGTCACGCACATTGGGCGAAAGCATGAACGGAAAAAACTGGCACGCGAGTGGCTTGGCCTCCAATCCAAATTCCGCGTGCACTTTGCACAAGCCGTTGTCACCCAAAAACACGCAGGCGCCATCGTCTGTTTGTTTCAGCCATGAATGCCCGCGAAACTTCACCACATATTCTTGGCCAAGTCGCTCTTTCCAGCCTTGTTCATGCAACTTTTGCAAATCCGCTTCGCCCAGTTGCACCGTGAAGTCGCGGCAGCAAGATCCGCATCCATGGCAAGAATATTTTTGCGCGGGCAATACAGGAATATAAATCGGAAGCCTCATCGCGTTGGTGCTCCACCAAACGCGCGCAACTCATTCGCAAGTAATCGCGTGGCGTGGCCGCGGTGGCTGACTTTATGTTTTTCCTCGGCCGTCAATTGCGCGCTGGTGACATTCCTGCCCCCCACAAGAAAATGCGCGTCGTATCCAAAGCCGCCGCCGCCCATGGGCGCGTCCGCAATCGCGCCCTCGCAAGCGCCGCGCGTCTGCGCGATTACTTTTCCATGCGCATCGGCCAAGCACATGAAGCACACAAAGCGCGCGCCGCGATCTCCCCGCTTCACATCACGCATGGCCGCCATCAATTTTTCATTATTGCGCGCGTCGCGCTGCTCGCGCGTTCCGTGCTTGCCCGCCCAAATGGCGCTGTCCACTCCGGGCTCGCCAGCAAGCGCGTCCACTTGCAAACCGGAATCATCGGCAAGCACCATGCGATGCGTCAGGGCCGCGTACGCCAGCGCCTTGATGCGCGCGTTCTCTTGAAATGTGCGCGCCGTTTCCGCGGGCTCCGCGAATGGTCCGCCAACATCCGACAGCGAAAGAAATCGCACCCATTCGCCCAGCCCCTCTTGCGCAAAAATGGCTGAAATTTCCTGCACTTTGTGAGGGTTTCCACTGGCCACCACAATGTCAATCGGCGCGCGCTTCACGTTTGCAACACGCCAGTGCGCAACTCGCCCGTCACGGGCACATTGGCCGCGAGCGCCAACGCGAAGGCAAGTTCTTGCCTGGTGTCCTGCGGTTGAATAATGCGATCCACCCAACCGCGGCTGGCCGCGTAGCGAATGTCTTGCTGCTGTGAATAACTATCCGTAATGGCCTTCAACAATTGCTCGCGCATGGCGGCGTCGATCTTTTCGCCCTTGCGCTCGCGCGCCGCCAAATCAATTTGCAACAACGTGCTTGCGGCTTGGCCCGCGCCCATCACGCTGCAGCGTGCGCTTGGCCACGCCAATGTCAAGAATGGATCAAACGCGCGGCCGCACATGGCGTAATTGCCGGCGCCAAAAGATCCGCCAACCAAAAGTGAAATCTTGGGCACAATGCAATTGGCCATGGCGTTGACCATCTTGGCGCCCGAGCGAATAATTCCGCTCTGCTCGCTGTCGCGGCCCACCATGAAACCCGTGGTGTCGTTCACAAAAATAATCGGAACGCGCCGCTGATTGCACTCCAAAATAAATCGCGCGGCCTTGTCGGCGCTGTCGTCATAAATCACGGCGGGCATATTCACGGACTTACTTGGTCCAGTCTTGCCCCCGGGCAAAACACGCTCGGTCATTTTGCGCTGATTGGCCACAATTCCGCAGGGAAATCCGCCAATATTGGCGTATCCGCACATCAGGCTGCGCCCAAATTCCGCGCGGTATTCATCAAATGAGGCTCCGTCCACAAAGCACTCAAGCAACTCCTTCATGTCGTAACTTTTGGCCAAGTCGCCGCGAAAAATATCGTACACCTCGGACCCAGCGCGCGAAGGCTCCACAACAGCGTTGGGCGCAATCGCCAACGCCTTGGCCACTTGGTGCTTGGCCATCAGGCTTCGCATGCGCTGCAAACACGCCTCATCATTGGGCTCGCGAAAATCAATCGTGCCGGAAATTTCCGCGTGCATCTTGGCACCGCCAAGTTCCTCGCTGCTCACTTCCTGGCCAATCGCCGCCTTGACTAGCGCGGGCCCCGCCAAATACAACCCGCTGCCCTCGGTCATCAACAACACATCGCACAGCACCGGCAAATAGCCGCCACCCGCCACGCAGTTGCCCATGATGGCGCTGAATTGCGGAATGCCTTTGCCGCTAAACACCGCGTTGTTGCGGAAAATGCGACCAAAGTCATCCGTGTCTGGAAAGACATCCTCTTGCAGCGGAAGAAAAACACCCGCGCTGTCCACTAAATATAAAAGCGGCAAGGCCACTCGCTCCGCAACCATTTGCGCGCGAATTATTTTCTTGCATGTCATTGGAAAGAACGCGCCCGCCTTCACGGTGGCGTCGTTGGCAATCACCATGCACGGCCGACCTTGCACCATGCCAAGCACAGTCACTACTCCAGCCGCCGGCGCGCCGCCGTACTCCTTGTACATGCCCCACGCGCTCATCAATCCTAATTCCATTTGTGGCGCACCCGCGTCAAGCAATAATTCCAAACGCTCGCGCGCCGTCAATCTTTTATTTTTATGCTGCCGCTCCACGCCCGAAGGTCCGCCGCCTTGCTCCGCCCGCGCCGCATCGGCCAAATACATATTCACCACTTCCTTCAAAGACGCGTTCTCTACTTTGGGTACGGTGGCGGACATGCCCGCAGAATAGGCGAAGATGGTGGTTTTTCGCTTTTCCACCCCCGCTGACCGCCCATGAAGTCCCAAAATCGCCGCATTTACCAAGCGCAACCACTTGCCGAGGACTTCCACTTTCCACTACACTGCCCGACTACAAATTCGTAGCAACACCTCGAAGACATCGGTCTTCAAACAAGTATTAGGAAACAGAATGATCTCGATTGCAGCAAAAAAGAAAGTCATCACAGATAATCGTCGACACGCCAAGGATTCTGGAAGTCCAGAAGTGCAAGTGGCCATGTTGACCGAGCGGATCGTGTCCCTTCAGGACCATTTCCGCGCCAACAAAAAAGATCACAACTCCCGACGGGGCTTGGTTCTTATGGTTGGGCAGCGCAACAGCCTGCTCAAATATCTCGTGGGTATTGACCGCGAGCGTTACAACGCGTTGATTCACAAATTAGGTCTGCGAAAATAATTGCAGATTTCCCGTTCGTATCGGTCGGTGGCAGTGGGCAACTTGCGGTGCACACCGCGTTTTGCCTTCTGCCTTCAAATTGACTGAGCGGGTTCACTTCATTTCACCCATTTCATTTTAGGAGACAGTCATGTCAAAACACGTTCCAGCATCAGTTGAGTGCCAAATTGGTGGCCGCACATTTAAGTTAGAGACTGGCAAGATCGCCAAACTCGCATCCGGCGCCGTTGTTGCCACCTACGGCGACACAGTTGTTCTTGCCACCGCGGTTCGCGCCGCGCCTCGTTTAGGAATTGATTTCTTTCCGTTGACCTGTGATTACCGCGAGAAGTATTCCGCGGTTGGTCGTTTTCCAGGCGGTTTCCGCAAGAAAGAAGGCGCTCCTTCGGAGAAGGAAGTGCTCACAATGAGAATGATGGATCGGCCAATTCGGCCGCTCTTTCCAGATGGCTTCGTTGATGAGATTCAATTGCAATCCATCGTGTTGAGTCACGACGGTCAAAGCGATGCCGACGTGATCGCGTGCACCGCCGCAAGCGCCGCGTTGTCCATCACCGACGCTCCATTTCAAGGTCCAATCGCAACCGTGCGCGTGGGTCGTTTGCAAACCGAAACCGGCGCGCAGTTCGTCATCAATCCAACCGTCGCTCAACTTGATTTCAGCGATTTGGACTTGGTGCTTTCCGGCCACAAGGACGGCGTGAACATGATCGAAGTTGGCGCCGCTGAAATTAGCGAAGCCGACATGCTTGCCGCGATTCGATTTGGTTACGAGCAAGGCATTCAGCCAATCTTGAAGTTGATCGAAGAACTTCGCGTGAAGTCGAATGCTCCAGCCCAAGTTCTTGGCACGCTGATATTGCCAAGCGAAGCCATCATGACCAAGGTGAAATCCGTGGTCGGCGATGACATGAAGAAGGCGCGCCAGATTCATGGCAAGAGCGACCGCAACGCGGAGATTGATCGTCTGCGCAAGTGGATGATTGAAAACCACTTCGCCGTTGCGCCTAGCTTGAGTTACACCGATCATTGCGTGGCCGACAAGGCTCAGCGCGATGCCAAGGAAGCCTTCCGCATTCTGGAGAAGAAAATGACGCAAGATCTTGCGGGAAATCAGGGCATTCGTCCTGACGGTCGTGGTCTGCGTGAAATTCGTCCGCTGGAAATGGAAATTGGTTTGCTTCCGCGCACGCACGGTTCAGCCATGTTCCAACGCGGTGAAACTCAATCATTGGTGACCTGTGTTCTTGGCACAATCAAGGACGAGCAAATCATTGACGGCCTGATGCCCGAGTACGCGAAGAAGTTCTACCTGCACTACTACTTCCCTCCATTCTGCACAGGCGAAGCTGGCCGCATCACTGGTCCAGGTCGTCGTGAAATTGGTCACGGCGCTTTGGCCGAGCGAAGTCTGCTTGCCATTCTGCCAAACCCAGAAGATTTTCCATACACCATTCGCATTGTCAGCGAGATCACCGAGAGCAACGGCTCCAGCTCAATGGCAAGCGTGTGCGGTGGTTGCCTTGCAATGATGGATGCGGGCGTGCCTATCAAGGCAACGTGCGCGGGCATCAGCGTTGGTCGCTTCACCTCCAAAGATGGAAAGGTGACGCATGTCACCGACATCATTGGCGAGGAAGATTTCTTTGGAGAAATGGATTTCAAAGTCAGCGGAACTCGTGATGGAATCACGGGCATTCAGCTTGATTTAAAAGCCCGTGGACTTGGCTTTGAGGAAATCGCGGTCATCTTCACGCAAGCGCGTGAAGGTCGTTTGCAATTGATCGATAAGATCGAAGCCGTCATCGCCAAACCCCGCGCTGAGATGTCGCCGTTCGCGCCACGCATCACCAAGGTCAAGATTGATCCAGAGAAAATCGGCAAGCTCATTGGTCCAGGCGGAAAAACAATTCGCTCGCTGCAAGAGCGAACCGGCGCGCAGATCGATGTGGAAGAAGACGGAACCGTGTTCATCGCGTGCTCCGACGCGGCCAAAGCGGCGCAAGCCAAACTGGAAGTCGAAGCGCTTGGCGCCGAGATCAAGGTTGGCTCCGTGTTCGAAGGCAAGGTTGTTGCGGTCAAAGAGTTCGGCGCATTCGTGGAGTTGGTGCCAGGAACCGACGGTATGTGCCACATCTCTGAACTCGCTCACGGCTTTGTCAAGAATGTTCTTGAGCACGTGAAGATTGGCGAGTCGATCAAGGTGAAGGTGATCAATGTCGATGAGAACGGTCGCATTAAGTTGAGCCGCAAGGCTCTCTTGACACCGGAACCCGCGCCAGCGAACTAAACAGCCTTCATCTTATTTTAGGACTTTCAATACCCGCCCATATCAATTGGGCGGGTATTTTTTTTAGAAATTGATTCATTTCCCAAGCGGCAAGCCTGTATTTTGAGTAACAAACACAATCCAACTGACTCAATTTCGCTGTTTAATGGCTGATATTTTGAATTTATCTTACGCCATGAGCAAGCCTTACAACAAAAGTATCTGAGATTAATTACTTTCGAATGTTTTTAAGATTTCCCTTGCATAAGTGGCAAAATGGAAGCACAATATGGCATAGATAGTTTGGCTGTACCTCAGTAATTCTGGAGATTCATAAATGAGCAATGAAACTGAATATGTTAACGTTCAAGGAACCGTGAAGTGGTTTGATCCACGCAAGGGTTTTGGATTTGTTGTTGGTCCACAAGGCGAGGATATTTTTGTGCACTTCTCCACCATTGAACAAGAGGCGGGCTTCCGCACTTTGCGCGATGGCGAAGCAGTCATCTACTCCGCCACCAAAGGTGCCAAGGGTTGGTCCGCGACCAAGGTTCAATCAACCCGCATTCCAACTGAGACTCCTACTACGAACGCATAAGTTGAACGTATGTGATTGGATTTGAAAGCGTCGCTGTTTGTTCTTTTTATTGATATTTTGAATTACCAACGCTCGACCTTCTTTGACAAGGCGGGCGTTTATATTTCATGTATTTCTAGTTCAGGAATTGTTATCGCAGAATGAATTCCTTTCCCGCAATTTTAATTGGCGCCGTGATTGGCGCCGTGCTGGCTGGCCTTGCGGCGGCAGGCTCATTGCGTCGACGCGCCGCGCGCGCGCTTGCCGCTGAACGCCGCGCGCAATCCGCCGAACGGCTGGCGGAACTTGGAAGCATGACCAGCGGCCTGGCCCACGAAATTAAAAATCCACTTTCAACGCTCACGCTTAACGCGCAACTGCTGCGCGAAGAAGTGCTTGACTCCGATTTGCCAGAGCCTGTGCGCGCCTCGGCCATCAAGCGCGCCGACGCGTTGGCGCGCGAGTCCAGCCGCCTGAAAGATATTTTAAGCGACTTCTTACGTTTCGCTGGGCGCATGAAACTTGATCCGCAGCCGTGCGACTTACGCGGTCTTGTGCAAGAGCTGGCGGATTTTTTTCATCCTCAAGCGGAGCGCGCCGGCGTGCTCATGCGCATCGACAATCCGACCACGCCCGCCATGTGCCATGTTGACGCGGGCTTGCTCAAGCAAGCCATTCTTAATTTAATCATCAACGCGGTCCAAGCTATGAGTCCCGATGGGCAAGTTGCCGCGGGAGAACGCAAAGGCGAATTGCTGCTTCGCATTGAAGCCGTTCCAGCCAACAAGGCGTATGAAAGCGGCTATCGAATTGATGTGATCGACTCCGGACCAGGCATTGAGGCCTTGCGCCTTGCAACTATTTTTCGCCCTTACGCCAGCACCAAGCCTGGCGGAAGCGGCCTGGGTCTTGCCACCACGCGCCGCATTGTGGAGGAGCACGGCGGCCGCATTGAAGTGTTCAGCGACGCAACAAAAGGCACCTGCTTTTCGCTGTTTCTACCCGCAAAATCACTCTAGCCAATCTTTGGCCTTCAAACGCTGCGGAACATATTCCTCCGTCACGTAGGAAATATCCTTGGTGATCAAGGACTCCACTTCCATTTTAAATCCGTTGGTCAGAAGGCCTTCAATTTCTTTTTGCCACGGCTTGTGACCTTGGAACCATGGATACGCGGCAATTTCCTTGGCGCGCTTGATGTCGTTGTCGTTCAGCGCAATTTGCACATCGTCGCTCAGACCGCACGCCTTGTAATCCTTGGCGCGAATGCCAAGAAATTTTGCCTCTGGAATCGCAAGCCGCTGACTTTCAAACGCCAGGGAAATGGAACCTTGCTTGATGACGCTATAGATGTAATGCCCCCACGGATCGCAATCGAGCAGGCAATACACGGGCAACTTTAATTCCTCATGCATGCGACGCAGCAACCGGCGCACGCCACGCGGCGGTTGTCCACCACCTTCGGTCAAAATGCAATTGTGCTTCTCCCAAAATCGATCCTCATTGAAGCGGCTCCACACGGTATTTTTTTCCACATGCAAAATAAATTTGGCTTCGCACTTTTTAAACTGAATCACATCGGGTTCCACAATGCTGGGAATGGCGTAGCCGCCGGAACCCATGCGCCGGCAATCAATCTCGTCGCCTGAATCAATCAGCGTGATATTGCCCACAATACTGCCGGCTTTCTTGGCAAAAATGTGAAGTTCCTCGCGCAACGCGGTCAGTGAAACTTCCAAGTCCTCCAGAATTCCGTCGGACTCCGTCTGATCAACGAATGTTTTTTCCTTGGTTCCAGCCACCGTGTGCAGGCCCTTATAAAACATACCGCGCAAACTCAGCGTCTTGTCGGCCTCGATTAAATCCTTGATAGAACCAGAGTGCAGCAGCGTCTGCATGAAAATTTTCGCTTGATTCAAATTGAACAACTGACGCTCTTGCGTGGCATTTCCCATTTCAAGAATGCCGCGCTTCTTGTTCCAAATGGTGTTGGAGCGCGAACGCGTGGGCACGCTCACGATGGGTTCCTTGCCGCCCAACGCGGCCTTGGTCACGGACTCGGCAAGCACATAAATCTTTTTCTGCGTGTTGACATCGCGAGCTTTGGTGGAAACTTGTTTGGTTATTTTTTTGGCCATGGGAACTCCATTCAATCCGCTTCAAAGAGCGTTGGGGAATCATCACGCTTGGATTTTTTACTCTTCACATTTTCATTGTCGGAAGCCTTGCCGCGCTTTGTCTTGGTATTCACATTCACTCTTGTAGAGGGTTTTTTGGCTTCTAAATGCGAATCTTTTACTTCACTATGGTCGCTTTGCGCCAGCGCTGGAATGGCGTCGGCCACAACCAACACACCCTCTTGATCCGATGGGTCCTCGGCCTTGACCACCTTGCCATCTTCATTCAACACTTGATCGGCTTGGCGCGTGCGCTTTTTAGCTTGCGCCAACAATGCGTCGTATACCTTGCGCGTGTCGGCGCCATGAATGTGATGCAGCGACTTAGAAACTTCGCCAATGTAGCGCTCAAACACATCGCGGCGCTCGCCCTCGCGGCGCATCTTCAAACGCTTGCGCAAATAACTTCCTAGTTTGCGCCCGCACTCCATCAGCGCCAACTTCATCTCCTTGCGGATCTCGTCGTAGTCGGCGATGGCCTCCTTGGACTCGCTGGTGAACGGAACCCACACGCTGGCCATGTGAATTAAAATCACCAGCGGCCCGATTGGCGTGCTGCCACGCGGCTGAGTTAAACCATAGTTTTTCCAGCCTGTTTCAGCCACGGCTTTGAAACTGGAGCACGCGCTTTGTTGAAACAAAAGCGGCACGCGATTGGCGAATCGAATCACGCGGCTTGACTCCTCCGTTGGCAGCTCGCCGCCAAAGGCAATAGCCGCCTCAATTTGAAATGGACGACCGCGATAAATTTCTGGCTCGCGGCTGCTGGCGGCGTAAAATTCCGCGCGCACACCTTTCAGCATGCCCGCCAACAATTGCCGCACGCCAATGGGCGCCAAACAATCAACAGGTGGCGGACCCAACTTGGCCTCTTGAAACGCGGCGAATAATTTTTCCGCTTGCGGCGGCTCTATATCGCCAGCACGTGTGCGGCTGGTCGCGCCCGCGGCTTCGCACAATGTGCCCGCTGTCGCGGCGGACACGCGGCAAAATTGATCCTGCAAAAATTTGTACAACGAGCCTTTCTCCGCGGCCTCGTACTCCTTCAACATTTGCAGCAGCGTGCCCAATTCAACCCCTTTAGGATGTGGCTGAATTTCCCGTGTTTCCGGCGGCAATTCATTTACCGCTCGCGGAAACATAATCACGCCATGGTGCTCCGAGGTGACTTCAACTTTCACCTCGCCGGCATCCACCGCGGTGGCAACCGCATCGGCCGGCAAAAGTTCATCATCATCCGCGCCACTCTCGCGCGACGGCGGAACATAGGTAATGCGCGCGTGCGGATTGGCGATGCC
The DNA here is from genome assembly GCA_009691785.1 of Phycisphaerales bacterium. Classification (GTDB taxonomy): domain Bacteria; phylum Planctomycetota; class Phycisphaerae; order Phycisphaerales; family SM1A02; genus SYAC01. The sequence goes on along the minus strand of SIAM01000008.1, from coordinate 45,177 downwards.
TGTGAGTTCTAAAAACTCATCAACAGAACCGCGGCCCCTTTGATAGCGGCCCTCAAGTTCAATGGAAACACTTGTTCCAGTTGGAAATATTTTTGGACTTAAGAAACCGTCCGTGGCCGCAAGCGAGCGCGAGCCCGCAGTCACATCGCGCAATTTCGCCGGCGGAAAATCTTTGGTCTCCGCGTCGGCCGTCACTTCGGCGCGATTTGTTTTTGTATTCATGGCCAACTCAATGCGATGCGCCGCATCGCTGGAGCGAATCTTGGTGACAATCTGCATGGGCTTGCCAGTGGTGATCAATCCATACATGCCCGCCGCGCTGATACCAATGCCCTGCTGACCGCGGCTCATCTTCAAGCGATGGAATTTTGATCCATACAAAAGCCGCCCGAAAATATTCTCAATTTGCTTGCGCACAATTCCTGGACCATTGTCCACCACCGTAATGCGGTAGCGCGAACTCTTGGAAGTCGCCGGACGATCAGGTTGCAAATCCTCAATGATCACCGCAAGTTCAGGAAGTATTCCACCTTCTTCGCAGGCGTCCAAACTATTGTCCACCGCCTCTTTGACCGTGGTCAACAACGCCTTGCGCGGATTATCAAAGCCCAGCAAATGTCGGTTCTTGGCAAAAAATTCGCTGACAGAAATGTCGCGCTGACGCGAGCCCATTTCCTCGGCTGTCGCACCACGGTTCTTGCCTTTGCGCGGCGCCGCGCTATCGCTTGATTCATCCACGCTCTTCTTAGCGCGCGATTTGCCTGACTTGGGTTGTCTCTTACTCATCAATGCGGCATCCTTGCCAACCATGCTGACTCCTGTTCCATGTCACTACGAAAGCGCAAAAGTACCGCTTCTTCGGCTCGCATGGGCAATCCTCAACGCTTTTTCTTTGAAATCACATGTTTGAAAGTCCTGCAAGAGCAACATTTTCGCTACCATTTGCTCCCCAACAACCTCAACCAAAAAGGAAATCACATGGAAACAACACTGATCATCTTGAAACCAGACGCCGTGCAACGCAATCTGATGGGCCGAATCTTGACCCGCTTTGAGGACAAGGGGCTGCAAATTGTGGGCTGCAAACTTATGCGTATTTCGCAGGAACTTGCCGCGGAACACTACAAAGACCACGCTTCCAAACCTTTCTACCCCGGCCTTGTTCGCTTCATGACTGGCAACCCCGTATTGACCATGGCCGTGCGCGGAATTGGCGCCATTACCATTTGCCGCTCCATGATGGGCGCCACATTTGGTAGCAAAGCCGCCGCCGGCACCATTCGCGGCGACTTTGGCGTTTCCAACAGTTACAACCTGATCCACGGATCTGACAGCCCTGCAGCCGCTACCCGTGAATTAGGCCTGTTCTTCAAGGCTGGCGACATTCTGGAATACTCCCGAGCCAGCGACATGTATGTCTACGACTCGACTGGTAGCAAGCCTGAGTAATTAGGTCTTATAACTTAATTAAAACTATATTATGCCGAATTAATGGCATTAGTTTCAATTTGATTGATAACTCATAATTTCATTTATTTTTGAAACCAACCGTCCCAATTTGATGAACAGTCACATAGTTGTTTCATATTCGTTTTGTTGGATGGTGCGGAATTACCCAAATCCAATTTCAAATTCACCTACCCATAGGAAATAACTGTGCTCCACTCAATGATTGGCAAAAATTCTCCGCTTGATCGAATGCGCCAACGAAATCATCCGGCGGTTCGTGGACGCTTTGGCATGCCCATGATCACTGCCGCGGCTTTGACCAATGACGAAGAAGACTTGATGCGCGAAATTATGATCGAGCCAATGGATTACATGGACTCGCCTGAATTTCGCAAGCGCGACGCCGAAAAAAATATCTATGAAACTCCAACCGCGATTCGCTTCGCCGATGTGAGTTGGTATCGACCACTGATGGCCAACAGCACTGGCGGGAAACAAGTGGAGCGCAAAGCCAAGAAAGCGGATTCGGTTCTGCTGACTGGCGCGCAAGAGCGCGTGATTTTTTTGCAATACAACTACGCGCGCTTTCGCGTGCGGCAATTGCAAGACGCGCTGAAAAATCAAACTCCTTTAACCGAGCAAGCACGCGAGATTTTGCGTTGGCACCGCATGGCCAAAGGTTTCCGCGCGCAGATAGCGGAAATTAATTTGGCGCTTGTTCTTGCCATGGCTAAGCGCGTGCCGCTTGGCGAAAGCGATTTCGGCGACTTGATTGGCGAAGGCAACATGGCTCTCATGCGCGCCGTGGATAAGTTTGATTGCGGTCGTGGATTCAAGTTCAGCACCTATGGCTGCCGCGCAATTCTGAAGGCTTTCAGCCGTTTTGGCATAAAATTGCAGAAGTATCGCCAACGCTTTCCCAGCGAGTTTGATCCACAGTTTGAAAAATCAAACCACCTGGAAGTCTTGCGCGCGCAGAACGAAAAAGATTCCGCCGCGGAAGTGCGTTACATCATCACGCGTAACAGTGGAGAACTAAGCGACATTGAGCAAAAAGTTATCCTGCATAGATTTGGTCTTGACGGCGTTGCTCCACAAGTTCAACTCACTTTAGAGCAAGTTGGCCAAATGATTGGAGTGACCAAGGAACGAGTGCGACAAATCCAAAACAAAGCCTTGGAAAAACTCAAGGGCGCGCTCATTACCCTGCGTGGCGAAATGCCCACTCCAACTTCAAACTAATTTTTCAACGCTTTGATTCTTTGAATGGCTGGTTGTTGCATTTGTATTTCCCGAATGCAATTTGAATCCCCACTTTGAAGTGAAAAAAATCATATTATATTTATTTGCGTTCGCGCAAAACCAACCACGCTGTCGCGGTTGCCGCCGCATGCAACAATGCGAAGCCGCAAACCAATCCGGTTTGAACGCTGTATTGCTCCGCATCACTCATGGCGTTTGTGGCAATGGCCACAACAATGCCAGTGAAATATCCAATATCGCCCGCCGCGCGGAAAGCCGCCAAACCGGACATGCCGCGATTGGTGGTCACGACCAAGGTCAGTGAGGCTGGAAGAAGCGGCGCTGCCGCCACGCCAAGAATAAGCAACGCCACCGCTAGAATCATTGTGTTTGCCCCCAAAAACGGCACAATTCCAAGCATGATCGCGTACACAATCGCCGCTAGTGTTCGCGTTTGCAGCACGCCAAAGCGATCGGCGAACCAACCCGCGGGAGCGGCTCCAATAGCCATCAACAACAAAGGCAATCCCACCAACATTCCCCGTTGCTCTGGCGAGTAGCCCAAACCGCTTAACAGAAAACTGGCGAACACCGCCGTTAAAATTGCGCCAGTTGCGCGATCCGTGGCAGCCATAAATAAAATTGGCCAGATTTTTCCAGGCTTCACTTGCAACTCTAATTCGTCCACTTCCATTGTTGAACTTTTTGCACGCGCACCCATGCGAGACAGGGTTGCTCTAAATGCGCTGGCAAGAATTCCTGTAGCGATGCACGAGACGGATCCCACAATCAATGTGACCGCGGCGCTGCCCGCAAGTTTGGTAAGAAATCCGCCAAGAACCGCGCCAATTCCTAGGCCCGCAACCAATACGGTTGCGCCCAAACCAAGTTTCCACGCGCGCTGTTGCTGATCACTACGGCCAAGCATTTGAAACAACGCGGCGAATGTTGCAACATCAACCACGCCTTCGATTGTTCGCAGCGCCAATGTTCCAGCGAATCCAATGGGCAGCCACATGAGCGCCAATAACATGCCGTCCACAATTGCCGTGGAACTCACCACGGCCCAACCCGACATGCGTTGACGCATGTATTTCACCAGTGGAATGGCCAACAACGCGCCCAGCAAATTCACCGCTAAAAACAATTGCGCTTGCGCCGTGGACACGCCATAGCGATCCGCAAAAAGATCCTTTAAAACAGGCACAACAAGCGCGTCTGGCAAAGCCGAAAGAAAGATGAGAAGGATGACAATGCGCACGGTTGATTTTGGGTGGCTCAAGCCTAACAACCCTTGATGGTCACTACACTCTTGCCATGAACAAAGTCTTTGAGACTCCAGTTTTGGCTCTTGCGGGTCTGACTCGCGACGGAATGAAAATTGCGGTTGGCGGCTTTGGACTGTGCGGCATTCCTGAGCAACTCATTCTTGCTTTGCGCGACAGCGGCGCCAAAGAATTGACATGCGTCAGCAACAACGCGGGCATTGACGATTGGGGTCTTGGCGTGCTCTTAAAGACGCGCCAAGTACGGCGCATGGTGTCAAGCTATGTGGGTGAGAACGCGGAGTTTGAGCGCCAATATATGAGCGGCGAACTTGAACTTGAATTTTGCCCGCAAGGAACTTTGGCGGAACGCATGCGCGCTGGTGGCGCCGGCATTCCAGGCTTCTATACCAAGACAGGCGTGGGAACGGTTGTAGCCGACGGCAAGCCCACCGAACTATTTGATGGTGAGTTATTTGTGCTGGAGCGTGGCATTCGCGCCGACCTTTCGCTAGTGAAAGCATGGAAAGCGGATGCAAGCGGCAACTTGGTGTATAGAAAGACCGCGAGAAATTTCAACCCAATGGTGGCGTCTTGCGGGAAAGTCACCGTGGCAGAGGTGGAGGAACTGGTCGAACTTGGAGCACTGGACCCCGAAGGCATCCATACCCCGGGAATTTTTGTCGACCGAATCGTGGTGACCACATCTGAAAAACGAATTGAACAGCGAACAGTCACCCCAAGCTGAGCGAAATTCCAATTGCGCCTACATTATGGGCGTATCCAAATCGCTGGGGCAAAGAATTTGTTCAAGAAATTGCTATTTGCCCGAATGAAAGTATCGTTTCTCTCGTTGTCGTGACCGAGTCAAGTGTGTTAAGTCCACATTCACCCCTTCTGATGGAGATCTTCATGAAGTTTCTGCGCCCTACGCTCCTTGCTCTTGCGTTTCTCATTTTAACGCCGATTACCTCCGCGCAATTTGGCGGCAAAGCTGGATTCAGCGAGGCTTTCAAGCCAGACATGCTTCCTCGCGACATGTCCATGATTGTGGAGACATTGAAACTAGAAGATTGGCAGCAACCCATTGTGCAAAGTCTGCTCGAGGATTACAAAGATTCCTTCAAAACAGGAACGGACGCCATTCGTGAAAAAATGATTAACTCCGCTAAAAAACAAAAAACTGGAGGGGGCGCAAAAGACATGCGCAGCTTGCTTGAACCAATTGAAGCGTGGATGCCAGAGAAAGAACACTTGTTCGCGGACTTAATGAGCAGCATTAAGAGCCAACTTGGTCCAAATCAACAAGAGCGTTGGCCACAGTTTGAACGGGCCGTTCGCCGCACTCGGTCTCTTGATGATTCTGATTTGTCCGGCGAAGGTGTGGACTTAATTTCAATCATGCGACAAATGCAATTGCAACAGTCCGTGTTAGAAGCCGCGCAACCAGCCATGGATCAATATGAAATTGCCCTTGACGCCGCGCTGATTGCGCGTGACAAGCAGATCAGCGCTTTGTTGCCAAAATTCACGGAAGCAATGGAAACCATGGATATGCAAAAGGGCAGCTCATTGCAGGGACAAATCATGGTTGTGCGCATGGCGGTTCGGGATATTCAAGATGATTCAATTGAAAAAATTACCCTGATGCTTCCCGCCCCATTCGCACAAGACTTCAGAACGCGCGCTCTTTCGCAAGGCTACCGTGAAGTTTTTCAACCCGATCCACTCTCAAGTTTCTTTGCGGCTGTTCTGAATTTGAACGATCTCACCGCGGAACAAAAGACGGAGATTCAAGCCTTACTGAAAATTTGGGATGAGGAATTCACGGTGTTGCAAACTCGAATGTTGGAAACAACACGCGCTGATGAACCGACAAAATCAAAACGAAAACTTCTTGCCAACGCCGCCAAGAAAGCCGCGAAAGATGGGTCCACGGCTCCAGAAGTTCCGCCAGACTTGTTGATTCCATTGCGCAATGAAAAAAATCAGTTGGTGCAAAAAACCAGAGAGAGTGTTTTGCAATTACTCACGCAAGATCAAACCGATCGACTTGCCGCCGGCATTCCAGGATTGCGTCCACCTCCGCCCACGTCTCAACCGCCAAGAATTGGTCAACCCCCAAAGGCTGAAAAGTCAGGGGATAATCAAACGAATTCTCCAAAGTCAGGGCCAAGTGGCGAGGCTCCACCTCCTGACGCTGATGGAAACAATGACGCTCCACCAACCCCAAGGACCATGGAGTAATCCAAGGCGAACCCGTGCATGAAGATGTTCATAGTCCTGATGTCAGCACACGAGTCGCTTCGGTCGCCGCACTATTGCGCGCCGCCGCCGCCGCCACTCCACAAGAGCGCTGCATCGCGGCTGGATTTGCATGGCTCGCTAAGCCAATTCCTTCTGATGCCGACGCAGTTCGATTGATTCCATCCGAGGTCGCCGTGCGGCTTGGCGTGATTCCGTTGTCCATCACATCGGGACGATTGCGCGCGGCCATGATGGATCCATTTGACCTGCACTCTGTTGACGAAGCCGCGACTATTTCCAACATGCCATTGGAGCGCGTGGGTGTTGCGCCAGAAGCTTTCGGTGAACTTATGCGTCAATCATATGGCGTCACCGCGGCGCGCATGGCGGAAAGTTTGGCTGGCAACAGTGGCGCCGCCGATGAAGTCGAGCAAAATTTGGACGCCATTCAAACCGACGATGTGCACCGCATGGCCGAGCAGCCCACGCTGGTCAACTTGGTCAATCTTTTAATTCTTGAGGCCATTCAAAAGCGAACCAGCGATATTCATATTGAGCCATTTGAAGGCGAATTGAAGGTGAAATACCGTATTGACGGCGTGTTGATTGAGCAACAAAGTCCGCCAAAGTATTTGCAGCCCGCCATCATGGGCCGCATAAAAATTATGTCCATGATGAACATTGCGGAGAGATATCTTCCACAAGACGGTCACATTACATTGCGATTTGAAGGACGCAAAGTCGACCTGCGCGTTTCCACCGTGCCAACCATCTATGGCGAGAGCGTGGTTATGCGTATTTTGGACAAGTCATCGCTGCCGTTGGACCTGAAAAGTTTAGGCATGCATGAGCAACAAGTTGCAATGATGGACAAACTGATCGCCAAACCACACGGACTTGTGTTGGTGACCGGTCCCACTGGAAGTGGAAAAACCACAACGCTGTACGCGGCGCTAAGCAAGTTGTATGACCCTCGAAAAAAGATTTTGACCATAGAGGACCCTGTTGAATATGAGCTCGCGGGCATCAATCAAATTCCAGTGAATCCAAAACGCGGTCTGACATTTGCCAGCGGTCTGCGCAGTATTTTGCGCCAAGACCCCGACGTGATTCTGGTGGGCGAAATCCGCGACGCGGAAACCGTTGATATTGCCATTCGCAGCGCGCTCACCGGCCATTTAATTCTAAGCACGCTTCACACCAACGACGCGCTCTCCAGTGTTGGTCGCATTGTGGATATGGGCGCGGAATCATATTTACTGGCCAGTGTCTTAGAGGGCGTGCTTGCACAGCGTCTTGGGCGCAGAGTGTGCAAAGTTTGCGCGCACAAGGTTCCAATGTCTGAAAACGATCGTGTGCGCATTCCACCGACGGTGCTGGAACGCTTTCACGACCAAGTGACCGTGGGCGCTGGTTGCGAGGCGTGTTCCGGAAGTGGCTTCCGCGGACGCATTGGATTCTTTGAACTGGTCCGCGTGAATCCCGCGCTTCGTGCGGCGATATCCAAAAGCTACTCGGTCGTGGAGTTGCATCGCTTAGTTGATCCGGGATTTATTTCAATGCGTGACGACGGGCTAAACAAAGCCATCGCGGGCGAAACCACCATTTCGGAAGTCATGCGCGCAACCCAGGAAGTGGACGGGAGCTAAGCGTGCCCTCATGGCGATACGACGGACTTGATCGAGGCGGCGTTGAATCTAGCGGAGTGGTTGTCGCTGCAGATCGCGCATCCGCATTCCGCTTGCTGTATAGCCGGGGCCTGACACCTTTGAAGATTGAATCGGACGATGCGCATGTCTCAACGGGGCGAACGGCGGCAAAGACATCAACGAAATTCCAAGGTTCATCCATGGGCTCCACTCAAATCACGTTGCCCAATTGGATGACATTAGGGCCGCGGCGCCCCACTCTTTCGCGCTCTGACATGTCAAACTTAATTCGCGAACTTGCCACCGCAATTGAGGCTGGATTGCCTTTAATGCAGGCGCTTAAAATTGTGCGCAAGCAAGCATCAGGCAAATCGCAGCCCGTGATTCTGGACGCGCTCATTGCAAAAGTGGAGGCGGGTCAACCACTGCATGAAGCCATGCAGGCTTTCGGCGCTCCATTTGACGACATGGTCATTGGCATGGCGCGGGCCGCCGACGCCAGTGGCCGCATGCCGGAAGTGCTGCATCAACTGGCGGACTTGCTGGATCGCGCCGTCGAATTAAAAAGAGAATTAATTGGCGCCACCGTGTACCCAATGATTGTGGCCGCGCTGATTTTGGCCAGTGTCACGCTGTTAGTCACCGTGATTTTGCCACAACTCATGATTCCCCTGGCGGCCCAGCCTGGAATGGTGCTGCCGCTTCCAACACGAATTCTGCTTGGATTTGCCTGGTTTATTTCAAATTTTTGGTGGCTGATTTTCATCATTGTCTTGGGCGCCATCACTGGAGTGAAGCGTTGGCTTCAAGACGCCGAACATAGACGCATGAAGGACTACGCCCTACTGCGCACACCGCTACTTGGAAAATTACTGCGTGATGTTGCCGTGGCGCGCTTCACCCGAACTTTGGGAACACTTGTGAGCGCGGGCTTGCCCATTTTGCAGTCGCTACGAATTACCAAAGACACGCTTGGCAACGCCGTGCTTATGAACGCCATTGAAGAAGTGGAAGAGAAAGTCACAACGGGTCAATCGTTGGCGGAGCCGCTGGAACGCTGCGGTTTTTTCCCTCCGTTGTTGATTCAAATTGTGAATATTGGAGAGAAATCTGGCCGCCTTGAAAGCATGTTGCTGCACGCTGCCACCGCCTTTGACAGGCAAGTGAACTCCCGTATTAAAATTTTCACCCAGACCCTGCCCCCAATTCTGCTGGTGGTCATGGCCATTATCGCGGGCTTTGTGCTGGCGGGAATTCTCATGCCGCTTTTGCAGTTACAATCCGCTTTGGGAGGCTGATATGCACATTCGCAATGCCTACGCTATCGGACGGAGTTGTAAAATGACGAAATCTTTTATACAGGTTTGGCAGTAAATTTACCTGTTCTTCGTTCATTACCAAGCCGTTTGCCACGTTGTCAACTTGTAGAAAGACATTTATGAAATCAGATCGTTCCAATCATGCTCGTCGATATGCCACCAAGGGCTTCACACTGCTTGAAATCATTATCGCCGTCACCATTGTGGCCCTGCTGTCCCTGTTGGTTGTTCCCAACGTGATCGGGCAGCTGAGCAAAACCAAACAAAGCAAGGCCAAAGCAGATGTGAGCACACTGGCAAACTCAGTGCGCCTGTACATGGTGAATAACGGAATGGACCGCGTGGGTGACGACTTTGAGCTTGAAAAATTGTCCGAAGGTGACGATGCCCTGATAAACAATGTGAATCAACTCAACGATCCATGGAATCATCAATATGTATTGGTGTATCCACCCACATACAACAAAGATTTTGATGTCGTGAGTTACGGCGCCGATGGTCTGCCTGGTGGCGAAGGCCAGAACAAAGACATCATCAACGGAGCGCCGTAAACCGGCGTGGCGTGAAGTAATGCGCCGCGGCTTCACACTACTTGAATTAATTGTGGTCATCTCCATATTGGCGGTAGTGTCGAGCGTTGTCATTCCCCGCTTGCGCAACCTTTCCAAAGGCGAGGCCGAAGTCGCCTGCGAACGCCTAAGCGAGTTGCTGAGTCTGTTTGCGTGGCGCGACAACGCGGGCTCGCAGCAATGCGCTATTTATATGAACCCTGATTCAGCCGCCATTGAACTGTGGACGCTTGAACCAAATCCAAATCGACCAACAGATCCAGCCGAATGGATACCAGATCGATTTGTGCAACCAGTGCGCATGCCCGAGGGCGTTGAACTGGAAGTGATGGCCGATGGGATGCGCCTTGATGGAAGTGAATGGCGAATCGTTGGATCACCATCAGGAAATCGCGCGCGCATTGAGATGCGAGTGATGACCAACGGATTTGATTCGCACCTGAGGATGGAACCGCACGCGGCCATGCCAACCCGTGTTGACAATGGAAAGGTGATTGAAGATCAAAGAGCCGTGCAAGATTTGGACGCGCGTGGAATGAGCCGTGAACCATGGTGACGCGAACACCATTTGCCTCGCGCCGCGGCTTTGCGCTGATTGACGCAATTTTGGGCGGTTTGTTGCTGGCTTTTGGACTAGCAGCGGTGGTGACATTGTCGCAGCGCAGCCTTGTCATGCTGCAACGCGGTGAACGCCAAGCGCAGGCCTCCGCGCTATTGGATGAATTGCTTGGTCAAGTTGTGGCTGAAGGTCCGGTTGAGTTTTCCCGTCGACGACCCGTGGTTGGGAAATGCGATGCGCCGTGGAACGAATGGACTTTCGCAATTGATTTTTCCTCCAACGGCGAAGGCGACGCGTGGGACGTTGTGGCACGCGTGCAAGACAGCAACGGCGTGGACCATCGCTGCGCCACCAAAGTGGCGCCGCGAAATGCAAACGATGTGCCGGAGCGCAAGCCGACAGAACCAATCGATCGCAAAGATCGATTTGAGAAAAAACATGAGAACATAAATGGCTAAGCGCGGATTCACTATTGTTGAATTGGTTGTCGCCATCATGATCGCCGCGATTATTTCCGGCGCGGTGGCAAGTGCCCTTAGTCAATTGGGAAAGGCGCGGGACATTTCGCGCATTCGCATGACCGCCTCGCGCCGCGCCATCGACGCTTTGGAAAACATTCGACGCGATGTGCAAAGCATCGTCCGCAGCGACGACTTGTATGACACGCGACTGCGTCTTGCGCATGAAGCGGCGCGCTCGCCCATTGGCGAAGTGGACCGCGATCAAATGCTTATATTTGTCACGCGCTTGCGTCCCATTCGCACCATTGACTATTCGGGCGAAGGCTATGAATACGAAACACAATATCGCATTCAGGAAGATGGCGATGGGCCCACGCTGTGGCGCCGCCGCGACGCGGTGCCCGATGAATTTGAGGACGCCGGCGGAATTGCCGAACCTATTGGCGATGGCGTGATTGGCATTCGCTTTGAAGCCTTTGACGGGCAAAGTTGGCTTCAAGAATGGGACAGCGATGTGGACGGTCTGCCAATTTCCATTCGTGCAACTGTGACGGCTAGTGGCGCACGCCTAGGTGAGGATGCGTTTAACGATCCTCGCGCGCTTGCGGTCTTGCGCACGGAAATTCCAATTGACCGCGTGATTATACCAAAATTGGATGAAGCCACTCTCGCCGCGCAAGCTGAAGCCGCGGCACAAGCGGCCGCGGGCGGTGGCGCGGCTGGTAGCGATGCGGCTACTGGAGGATCTGGCTCCGCTACTGGCGTATCGGGTGGTGGAATGAGTGAAAATGGTGGCGGCGGCAAAGGTGGCGACATGAATCAAGGCGGCGGTGGCGGCGGCAAAAGTGGCGGCGGCAAAAGTGGCGGCGGCAAAAGTGGCGGCGGTGGCGGTCGCGGTGGACAAGGCGGAGCAGTGGGCCCCGGCGGAATTCGGCCACCAAGCAACGGTAATCGCGGCGGCGGAGGTGGAGCATGACTTTGGGCTCTATTATTTCTGTATGCAACCGCGCAATACAAGCTCCCGATGTTCACGCAAATAATTTCCGCGCGCATTGTTTGGACGCTCATAACATTCACCCACTGAATCAATTCGCGCGGCGCAAAGGCGTGGTGACCATCATGGTGATTTGGGCCATTGCCATTGCGTCCATTATTGTGGCCGCCACGCAAATTCTTGCCTTTCGCGAGGCCACAATTGGCCGCGAATGTCTTTCGCGCGTGCAAGCGCGTTGGGCCGCGCGCGCCGGGGTTGAAACTATGATCGCCATTATGGAGTGGCACAACGCAAATCCCGATCCCGACGATGCGTTGGCCCTGACTCGCGACCTTGAAGGCAATGCGTTTGGCGAAGTTGAAACTGGAACATGGGACATTCGCCACTTCATTGATGGTCAAGAATGGGCTGGACCCATGGATGAAAATTCCAAACTGAACATCAATGTGGTCACGCGCATGCAATTGTTGGAATTGCCAAACATTTCGCAAGATATTGTGGATTCCATTAATGATTGGCGCGACGCCGATGAAGAGCCCCAACAAATGGGCGCCGAAGCTGACTACTACAGAAATCGCAGTCTTGGATATGAACCACGCAATGGAAATTTTCATTCGATTGCCGAACTGGAGTTGGTGGCAGGAGCATGGCCACAATATGTGCGCGGCGAGGACTGGAATCTGAACGGCCGCCTTGACCCAAATGAAGACGACGGCAAGCGCACCACGCCCGACGACAACGCCAATGGAAAGTTGGATGCTGGTTGGTCGCAATACCTCACCGCTTCCACGCGGTCAATCACCAAGTCCGTCAGCGGTCAAGAGCGTCTTGATTTGCGCAAAGCAAATTCGGAGGAGATCATATCCCGCACGGGCGTGGACTCCACGCAAGCGGCGGCAATTTTGACCTACGCAAAAGTTGGCAACGCGCGCATGGCCAACATTCTCTCGGTGCCTCTTTCACAACTCAGTGGTTCACGCAACCCGAGCGCCACTGGTGCCGCGTCAGCCAATCGAACTGGTCGATCAAGCGCTGGTCGCACCCCCACCCCAACAACCACCGCTGCCACGGTTAAAAATCTAGACAACAAACAGCTTGGCCTTGTGCTCAACGAATGCACGCTGGAGAACACACGCACCGCACAGGTCAACATTGGCAAGGTGAATTTGAACACGGCTAGCCGCACCTTGCTGCGGGATATCTTGCAACTGGACACCCGATATGCGGATTCCATTTTGAGTCGCCGCATTTCCAAACAGTCGGGGCTCCTAAGTCTGGCTGATATCGTAGATTTGCCTGGTGCCACTCAGGAGCAACTACAGATATTGGGTCAAGTCGCCGATGTGGCAAGCAGCGTTTATATGATTTCCAGCCGCGGTCGAGCCAACACTTCTGGCGCCGAGGCTGAAATAGTTGTGCTGGTTGATCGTTCGGAATCACCAGTTCGGATTTTGGAGTATCGAGAACCATGAAGCGGCGCACAAAAGCACAAATCGATCCAGATTGCGTGGTCGCCCTTTCGGCAAGCGATGAGAAGGCATTTCGATTTCGTCGAAACGAAACTGGTGTTGTCATGGAAGGTGTTTGGGAAGCGAGCCAGATCGACAACAATGCAAAATCCCCCGCGGCCACAATCGCCGTGTTGCAACCAGCGCGAATAGTGTGCCGCACCATTGAATTGCCCGATGCCGCGCAGGACAAATTGGAAATCGCTTTGCAACTGCAAGCCGAGACAAAACAAATGGGTTCAGTTCACCTATGGCGTACCGCAAGTTCCGTGCTTGCATTTCGCTGCGATAATGGTGGGCGCACCGGCGTTGTTGTTGATTGGCCCAGCAATGATGCTGGTCCATCTCTCTCGCGTGATTTGCCGCCCGATGGCGAACCACTTTTTGCGGGCGACTCCGCCATTCTTGCCGCGGTGATGGATGGCTACGCTGCCGGACCTTTGGTGTCCGTGGCCCAGGATCGCTCGGCATTTTCTTTCGCGCTCCAAACTCCAACAGGCCTTTCAGTTCGCAGCACTCGAATTGATCCATCGCAATGGCCAAACGCCGCCACGATGGCTGTCATTGAAAGCGCGCTAGGCGGCGGCATGAACGCTGAGCAGGCTGAAACTCTAGTCGGCTTGCTGGATGAAGCCGTTGCCGCTGCTGGCGATGGCGGATTTGGTTGCACCCAAACAGATCGCGACGCGCTTGCGGCTTGCGTGAGCGGCCTTGATGATGTGAACGCATGGCGCGAACATGGTCTGAAGGCGCTCGCCGCTTTGATATGGTTTAGCCCCGCAAAACCCCTGGTTTCTTTGCGCGCGCAACCACTGGGCGAACGCCCTGGACTTGTTGGAGAATGGATCAATCGTTTGGGCGATCCAAAAGCACTTATGCGTGCCGCGCTTCTATTTATTGTGACATTGGTGTTGGCGCCGCCGCTGTTCGCGGGTTGCAGACTCTTATGGCTTAACTGGAAAATTGGCGCCCTGGAAAGCAGGGAGCGCTCCCTTCGTTCATACGAAAAACAATTGGACTTGTATTCCGACCTCTCGCGCCATGTGTTGCCCATGGGAAAACTGCTTGGAGATTTATCCAATGTCACTCCCCAAGGCATTGAGTGGGAAGATCTCACTTTGTCGCAAGATCGCAACGTTTCAATTCGTGGACTTGCAAAACAACAAGACGAACTCACTGGAATGGAAGTAATTTTGAGTCTTGAAAAACAATTGTGCGACAGCAAAGTGTTTGACAAAGTGACCAAGCGTTGGGATTCGCCCGATAGCAAAGGCGTGGTGAAATTCACACTGAACGCGTCAGTAGTCAAACCAATGTTACGACCGATTTTTAAAGAGGCTCAAGACTTTGGCCGCAAAACATTGGCGGAACGCCGCTATCCACCAACCCCTGCCAAAAATGACGCTGCTTTGCCCGCGCAAGGCGAAGAAATTCCAACTGCAAATACAACTGCCAACGCCGCGGACGAATCCTCTTCCGTACCCAAAGATATTCCTTCAATTGATCCGCTGCATGATTCCGCAGAGCACGGCGTCACTGCTGCCACGACGAAGTCCGCCACTGTTAAAAAACCAACGCCTACAAATCCCGCGCAATCCACAACCAAAGTTGTTAACAATCCCCCTGTCGCTGCCACCGCCGATGCCGCGAGTGACGAAACGGCATCCGACAATTCGCCTCTGAAAAATAAACGCGGCGGTCGTTCCACCACCACGGCGGGTACCGATCTTCCCAAGCGCAGCGAGCGCACCCCTGACAGCGCAAATGTGCTCGCGCCAATTCCAGCGCCTCTGAGCGATACGGAATTAAACGCCATGACCAAAGAAGAGGCGAAAGCCGCTATGGGACAAGTTGCAATTGCGCGTCGAAGTGCGGAAGTGGATGATGCGACCAAGACGCGCCTGAAAGAAGATTTTGACAAGCTTAACAATTATATAAAGGGCAAGAAATGAATTTTAAACTTGACTTCAATCTTGATCGCAATCCAACACTCGCGCGAATCCGTTCGCTGCCCACTGCTAGTCGCTACGGCTTGATTGCCGTGGGAATACTTGCCGCCTATATTGCCATTAATTCATGGAGTTGGAGTTGGGCGCGCTCTTGGAATGCCCAAGCCGATCACATTCAAAAAATCCTGGCAGATTCCCAACGAATCATTGACGATAGCGCCATGACCGTGCATTCTGGTCCCGAACTGTATGGTTTAGTGAACCCGATCGCCAGTGAATCTGAAGGCGCCGAATCCATGGCCAAGGCCGTGGTGGAGATCGTGAAAAAATATTCCACCACTAATTTTAGTTACGACGCGCAACGAGCGAGCACCCGAATATCGGGGCTATCTACGACCGGCGAAAAAATTTCTAAAGTGAGCGGCGAACTTCAATTTGAATGCTCGCCAGACACCTTTTCTAAAATTGTCGCCGACATTGAATCAAACCCCGCGATTGAATCCATCTCATCCATCCGTGTGCACCGCAAAGAGGCGGAAAAAAAAATTGTGGTGCGCATGACAGTGGACTCTTGGGTGATACCAAGTAAATCCATGAACTCTAAAGGAGTTGGCTAATGCAAGCGCCCACTTGGTTACGGCCCCCTAGAGGAGTGCACTGGACTCCAAAGCTTGCCACGACATTGGCCTTGATTGTGATCACGGGCGTGCTTGCACTACGCGGATTACTGAGCGTGATTTTGGCCTTGTTCACCTTTGGCGGCGACGCAGATCCAGCGGCGACACTGGAAAATTCACTGAAGACGCACGATCAACTCGCCAAGATTGATCGCGACCGCTTTGATGGCCGCAGCGCATTCTTTATGCCTGTTGCGCCAGTGCGCATTATTCCCAAGCCACCTCCGCCCAAAGTGGAGAAACCCCTTCCACCACCCGCGCCTGTTATTCCCCTCGAATACCTGGGCAAAAAGCCGATTGCCATACTTGGTCCAATGGTTTACTTCGACAATTTTCAAATTAAAGTTGGTGAAGAAAGCAATGGCATAAAAGTGATCGCGACTAACGCGCCATGGAATGTGAAACTTGGATACGAAGGCGGCGAATATGAGGTCGCAATTTGGGAACAGAAAAAAGAAGACTTTTTTAGCGGGAAATGGCCAACATCCAAGACCCAAGGCATTGAAAGCACTACCTCTTCAGTTTCTGGAAAAGATAAAAACAATCCAGATGGAGCTGGTCGTGGCGCAACCTCTGGTATTGCCAAGAGTGGTGCTGGCAATCGACCTTCACACCCAGGCGGTGCTGTCCCACCTGGAACAACGGTTCTTTCACCACTAGGTTCGACACCAAGCAACCCTCATCCTGCTGGGACAGGCCCAGGCGGCCCACTTGAAGCTGGATTGCCTGAAAGTGCGCCACCGCCAGAACCTATTCAACCTGCCTTGGAACCCCAGTCCCAACCTCCACAAAGTTCCGCAAGTGCTTCTAAAAACAGTGGTTGGAACTCAAATCAAATGGCCCCACCACCGCCATTTACACCCGAACAAATCAACGATATGCCACTTTCTCAAGCCATAGCCACACAGGCGACCATTCAGAAGGCGAAATCCAACCCATCTCTTGACGGTGCCACCGCCGAGCGCTTGGCCAATGAGTTGGCCCAACTTGCGCAAAGGATAAATGCATTAAAAGGGCAATCAAATCCCCCCTGAGCCGTTGTCTTGAAGCAAGGATTGCCTTGTTGAGTTGAGCGAATCAAAGTTGTGAAAATGCCTATTTTTTAAACCACTTGTTGACCTATTTTGGTCGATACCTCAAGAACCATTTATTCAGAATTACAAGCCTTGCGACCATTCAAATTACAACTCTCTAATTTACGAACCTCGTTGCTCCTTGCGACGGCGTTTGTTGCCCCCGCTTTGGCTATGACTTCATTCGATCCAACGGATCGCCCCACGCGACCGCAAGCCACACCGCAACCCATTGCGACTGTGTTTGAAAAACCAATTTCATATAGCTCCGCGGTCATTCTGCCGCAAGACGCGCCGCGAAGACCAACGGCAACCGTGCAACCAACTGCCGGAACGTTCGGAACGAGCGCGCCCGCTCCAGCTGCTCCAGCCGCTCCAGCCGCTCCAGCCGCTCCAGCCGCTCCAACGCAGCCTTCCGACCCATCCACTGGATCGCAAGCGGGGAAAAACCCCGCGGAAATTTCTGAAACAAATCCCAACTCAACCGCAAGCACAACTCCCGTTGCAAATGAAGTTCCAGAGGGCGTGATCCAACTTGAAGGGTCGCTGAATTCAGGAGGCGCCAAAGAAATTCGTGGATCGCGCCGAGTGGGTCCAACCGACAAAGTCAAACTCTCTTTCCGCGATACAAAACTTGAAGACACAATTCCCTTCATCGTGGAGACCACGGGCAAAGCGGTGATGATTCGGTTGTCGCAAATTGCTTCGTTAAAAATCACTTTGGTATTGGACAGAGAAGTCAGCCGACAAGAAGCGCTTGATCTTTTGTTTCAGGCATTCCGACTGAACGCCGTGGGCGTGGTTGAAACCGACAAGGTGGTAATGATTGATATGTTGACTGAAGTCAACAAACTCCAGCCCATCACAGTGCTTGGTCCAGAAATCGACGTGTCCACCTTGTCAGAGGATGGCACAGTGTGCATCAAAGTGTTCAAGATTGAAAATACGAAGGCGCAGAACGTGGTTGATCAATTGCAGGGCAATTTGCCTGATTATGTTCAATTTAGTGCGGATGCCAACTCCAATCAGCTCATTCTGGAAGGCGACATTGGCACTGCGAAGCGCGTGCAACGAATGATTTCGCTGCTTGATGTGCCCGCGTACTTGGAAGTTCGAACGGAAACATTCAAGTTGAAGTATGCGGACGCCACGCAAATTGCAACTTTAATTCAAGAACTTTTTGCGGCCAAAACGATTAGCGGTGGTGGCGCGGCGACGCCGCAACCCGGTCAGCAAGGACAGCCGCAACGGCCAGGGCAAGCAGTACAACCGCGTCGCGCTGGTGGCTCCAGCGGCGGGGATGCACTTATTCCTGGAACCAGCGAGCAACTTGTGGTCACCGTGTTGCCCACTATGAACTCGCTGACCATTCGAGCGGAGCCCGAAATTCTTGTGGAGATTCAACGCTTAATCACCACGGCGTGGGATATTCCGATTACAAAAGATGGACAACCATTTCGCTTGTACGACTTGAAGTACACCGATCCGATCAAGGTGAAAGATTTGTTGCAAGCCCTGCTTGAATCTGGCGGTGGTGCTTCGGCGACACGCAGACCATTCTCCGGGGCTGGCGGCACGGGTGGCGCAAATAGAAATGCCGGTGCAAGCCGCGCCGGTGGTGGTGGCGATAGCGGCGCGGATGTGGCGGTGTCAAATGTCTTCCGCATTGAGGCCTATCCAGATTCTGGCCGCCTGCTTGTGGTGACCAAGACCCCTGAGAATTTTTTGTGGCTGGACAAACTCATCCATGATATTGATCAACCGTTGCAAGCTGGCCTGCCAATTAGCGTGGAGCTGAAGCACGCCAGCGCCGTGCAAGTGGCTGAAATTCTCAACGCACTTCTTGCGGAAGCTGGCAGCGGCAGCGGAATTAAAGCGCCAAATGAGGGCTTGACTGGCATTGATTTCCAAGGCGCCGCGGCTGGCGATGCTGGTGGCACTGGTCAAAGCACAACCATTGCGAGCAATGGCTCGGCTGGTGGAACAGCGACGGAAATTAAATTTCCTTGGCAAACAGCTCGTGGCGCTGATGACACGGCGACCGAAGTGAGCGCACTTGTTGGCAAGACGCGCGTTGTTCCAAACGCTGGACAGAACAGTTTGTTGGTGCTTGCCAATCCAGAAATTCAGCAAGCCATGTTGGACATCATTGAAAAGTTGGACAAGCCCGGTCGCCAAGTGATGATCAGTGCGGTTCTGGCTGAAGTTGTGCTTGGAGATCAATTCGCGTTTGGTTTGAAGTTTGGAAAGCGCGGCGACATTCAACCGCTCACTGGCGCCAACGCCATTGTGATCAACGGCCAAGGAAGCTCGCCAATTTATGAGGGTTCACGCACAGGCGATTTCATTGGGGATTTGACTTCCAGCGTTCTTAGCTTTGGCGTGGATGCGTCGGTCATATTGCAAGCGCTTGAGGAACAAACTCAGGTTCGCATTTTGCAGCAACCACGCGTGTTCACCAGCGACAATCAAGAGGCTAAGTTTTTTGACGGAGCCGACGTGCCCTTTCAAACAGGTTCCACAACTGGTGGATCAACCGGCGGCGGAACCACAGCCAGCTTTGATCAAATTGCCGTGGGCATTGGCTTGAATGTGCGGCCGCGCATTACCAAGGATTTGAATGTGGCCATGCAAATTGAGATTTTATTGAGCAATGTGGACACCACCACGCGAGCGGTTGCCTCGCCTGGAGACAATCCAACCATTCAACGGCGCCAGACCAATACTTCGGTGGTAATCAAGAATGGCCAGACTATTGTGATTAGTGGAATCCGTAAAGAAACCGAGAACAAAGTGAAGACCAAGGTTCCTTTGCTTGGTGATGTGCCTATATTGGATTGGGTCTTCTCTTCCACAGAAAAAGTGAGCGCGGCCACGGAACTTGTATTGTTTGTCACGCCAACTGTTGTTGAGAATCCAGATGTGAACGATACCAATTTCAATGTGCAAGAAATTGAGCGTCTGCGTGCCCTTCAGAAGCCTTTGGACAGCAAGACCGAGGAAATGTTGAAGTTGCTTGATGATAAACAGGGAACAACCCAACCAGCCAAGGCCAACCCAACTAGCGAGCCGCTAGAAACGATTATCACTCCGGAAGCCAAGGGCGCGTCTACGATTGCTCCAGCCACAACCACTTCCACTGCTAAGACCCCTGCTCCTTAGGTGATGCTTGAAAGTCTAGGCGCGCACACGCCACCTGCTAGGCATCGCAGACAGCCAAACGCCTTTGATTTCAAGCAATTTGATGTGCGAACAACGACCGCATATTTGTGAAATCAATCGCGGCAATGCTTCTGAACACGCGCAATAGTCATATACACTTTTCATTTCAAAGGTCTTTGGTATGCAAACAATCTCAAATCAAAAATGTGAGCGGTTGCCTGGCGTCATAACCGAAATTATGGCGTGCGTGCTGGCCTGCGCAAGTTGCGTGAAACAAGTGACTCCGCTTGGCAGTGGGCGTTTGATTGTCAATAGCGGCGGCACCGACACAATTGTCCGCAGTGAGTCGGGCGCGGTCACGCGCGATACTGCTTTTGGGTTTCAACTGAATTCGATGGCGCCCGTGCAGACAGACGGTTTCTTTCTTCCGCTGGCAAGTTCCGATGGAATGCGTTTGGCATGGCAGCAGGAATCAAATTTTAATTGGCCCATGTTGTTGGCGCTACCAGAGGCGCCACTTGCGGTTCACGGAGTTGTGTCCGTGCGCGCATTGGATGACCTTGCGCCCGCGCATAGCTTCAACGGCGCGTACATGCTGGGAAGATCGTGCAACAGCGACGGCGTTCTGGTTGAAAGCCCTCAAAAAGACGGTGCTCGTTGGATTGGCGTACTGCCTTGGAACGGTGGCGATGCGAGCTGGTTGGTGCAGGATGCGCAGGTGAACGCCTTTGCTTGCTTTGGACCGCGTGGTGAGTTGGCGTGGTCGCACCGTGAAATTGGTGAGCGAGAATTTTCTTTGACCGTGGCGCGGCCTGAAGGAAAGTTTGAATGGCCTCGCAAAGACAATGAAAGTTGGATGCTTCCTATTGTTGCAACCGAAGGCATATTCGCCATGCGCCTACGTGATGGCGTACTTGAACTTGCGTACTTGCCGCTTCGAGCCGGACAGACCATGCCCACCGAGGAATCGCGCTCGGCGATTATTCAGCGAAGTATTTCACTGCGTGGCTCAGAGCAAATGGCGTATCAATGCGTGGGATCGCTGCCGCCAGATCGCGCGGTTTTGGCAGATGGGTCTCTATTGTTCTTTCATCCAGACTACGGGCGCATGGCGATATGGCAACCTCGCAGCGACACAATTACGCCATTGCCTTTTGGCACTCTGTCAGCGACCGCGAAGAACGACAAACAACTGCTGATCACATTCCGCGACCACTTGGCCATGCTTTCAATGCCTTTGGATTCCGAGCATGGATCCGTGACTCTAATTGAGCAACCGTGGCTCGCTCGCACTCCAAGTGGAGAAGGAAGCAGCGCTGGCCGAATTATTTTATTTTTGCCCAAAGCAGATCAATGCAAAATTGCTGAGTTGAATTTAAATTAAACGTGAAGCTAGATTGCGTGGGAAGTGAACACGCAATCCTAAATTGGAAGCGCGTAGTGACTCAATACTTGCAGGACTTAGGCATTTTCAGCCTGTTCTTCCAACATGAGGTGCCCACGGGCACTGATAAACATGCTCAACGATTAATCAGTATTGCCGTCAGCGTCGTCAGCGTCTTTTTGGTCTAGATCCGAGTCTTTGGCTTTGTCTTTGCGCTTGCTTTTTTTCTCATTGTCAGCGTCTAGATCATCGTCATCGTCGTCATCGTCGTCATCGTCGTCATCGTCGTCATCGTCGTCGTCATCGTCGTCATCGTCGTCGTCGTCGTCATCATCGTCGTCATCATCGTCGTCATCATCGTCGTCGTCGTCGTCGTCGTCATCGCCTTCGTCATCGCCTTCGTCATCGCCTTCGTCATCGCCTTTGTCCTCTTCAGTATTCGCGCCAAGCACAGTTTCTTCTTCCTCTTCATCCTCTTCAAGGTCGTCGTCGTCTTCTTCCTCGACCTCTTCTTTTTCTTCTACTTCGGCGTCTTCATTGCCAAAATCATCTTCCTCGGCGAAATCATCATCGTCATCTTCAAACGGGTTAATGTCTTCGTCATCATCTGGGCCGTTCATGACAATCGCCGCGGGTTGACGCTCCAGAAAAATTTGAAAAACATCTTGTTCGAGCATGGTCGTGGTGTTGATATGTGTGGACATAGGTGGGGTTAATCTCAGTAGGGTTATCTATGAGAATTGACTTTTTGTCAATGGGACAATGGAGTGGGAATTGCAATGGTTTTATCATCGCCCCCAATAAAGATCCATCCATCGATGGCATCAGTCCTTGCGATTCTTCCAAAAGCGCCACGAAGGGAAATGGGCGGACCCGCGGATCGCAATCCCTCGCTCGGAAGAAATTCGCGCAAAAGATATGCAAACCCACTGCTCTGGTCGTCGACGATTGAGGAACGCGCGCTATCGACAACATAGACCGTGTCCTGGCCAAGAATTATACTTTCATATCGTCGTTCAATAGCCACCGCGTCGGCGCCTTGTAGCGAACCATCGTTGGAATGCAAACTGAGTCGTTGCGGGCGCAGGACAAACCATTGACCATGAAACGGTCTATATGAAACGACCGCCGATTTCATGTTGATTGACGATCCACCGCTTGGAGCAATGGCGAACGGCAGCATGCTGGCTTGGCCGGTTCCCATGTCAAGAGAAACTGTATTGCCAGAACGCTCGCGCAGTAAGCACCATGAGCCCGCGACTTGCGCCGGCGGTGAATCTTTGTAGCGTCGATCGGTTTGACTCCATCGAGTTGGCAAATTAGGCGCGAGTTCGAGCGCCGCAATGACTTCATCCGTGGCGATCAACAGACAATCTGGTTGAATCTGCACCCAACGAATTCGCCCCCACTCCTCGGGGACATCTCGTTGGCAAACGACCGCCCCAGTGTGGGCGCTGATCAATTGAATAAGCGCTGGATTCTGAGTCAAATCCTCATTGGTGGCAATCTCGCGACCCGCGATTGCGACAAGATCAAAGGATGTCTCCACCGCATCAACGGCATGAATCGGTGAGGAGAATTTCCACCGTGTCGAACCTGTGGCATTGTTCACGCCAATTACCTCGCCATCATCTCGAACCAAGGCGCAAACTGGTCCCGCGCGCAAACACACAAGAGCCCCGGCCGACTGATTGTCCAGCACAAGTTTCAAGTCGGCAAGTCGTCGCTCTTGAAAAAGCGGCGCGACAGAATCAATCCGCCACGCGCTGGCGCCGTCTTTGGGATTCAATGCAACCAACGCGCCATCCTGCAAAGATTGCAGACACCACAAGACAATGTTCTCCGCCATGGCCATGACAATTGGATTGCGCTCCTCAATGTTGATGCGCCAAACAATACTGAGGTTGTCCGAGCTTCTGAGAAAAAGAGATGTTGGCTCCGCAAACAACATGGCTGCGCGCGTCTGTTCGAGTTGCGCTTGGGGATCCATGGCCAGCAAGCGCCCCGTAAACGTTGTGGCTGGCAGCAATGGCACACCCAATTTTGGCAGATTGATTGCGTTGGGCATGTGTGGCCAACTTGTCGCTGCTGTATCGCTTGAATTCATGGCCATGCACATTTGTTCGGCTTCTGACCAACCCATTTTTTGAGCGCGCGCCGCCGCTTCTTGCAACATTACGTGCGCGGCGTCCGGCGTGCAGGCCAACAACGCCGCCATATTCACCGCATTGATGAAGGACCATGAATCGCATTGGCGCATTTGTGCGACGGCATTTTCAAACGCACGCTTGCGAAGTTGCATGGTGGAAGTTTGTGGGTACGCAAGCATGCGCTCAAGCGCCGCAACTTTCGCGGAAGTTCTGCGCGGGGCATTGCCCACAATTTCATAACGCATTTCCTTGGATTCCAACAGCGCAATCCATTGTTCAAGCGCCTCCTGCAACTGCCCTTGAGCAGCAGCAAGATCTCCCACGCGCAGCGCGACGGCGGCTTGCTGTGAGGGAGATCGCGCGTATTTTTTGGCGATCGCAAGAAACTGCGCCCGCACGTTGGGATCAACTTCTTTCATGCCCAGCACCGCCAGGATTTTTTCAAGCATCTCATCAAGCAAGGCGTTTGATTGCGGATCACCTGGATTGATTGCATTGGTCATGGCGATCGCGCCTTCCAACATCAATTCGCCACGAAGCCACGCACGGCCAAATTCAAATAGAGCGAGCCCATTGCGGGGGTTCTTGGGATTTTCGCTAAAGCGGGCGCGCAACAATCGTTCGCCCTCATTGGCTGGCATGGCAAGCAAGACATACTGCGCATCCACTACGACAAGTTGTCCATCTTGCAGGGCTAAATTTCCGCCGGCTTTCAGCGGCAAATTTCCCAACACGTGTCCATTGGTGCAATCCAGCACAAGCGCTTGGTTTTCAAAGGGAACAGCCAGAATTGGTCGACCATGCGCATCCGTCCCAAGAGTGCATTCACCGCGCACCGCGATTCGTTCATTCAATTGCTCGGAAAGTTTCCACAGCGTCTTGCGCGGGTCAGTGATATCAACAGCCACCACATCTTCGCATAAAAGATAAAGGCGCTCATGATCCGCCAACAAAGCGCGCGCTGCAGGAAGTTGCTCGCTCACGCCAAGCATGGCTGACCACGTTGTGGATCCATCCTGCGCGGACAAACACACCAATGTATGTTGGTCGGGCTCAATCCAGAACACGCGGTCATTGGCGACAACGGGCGACGGAAGTTGCCACGCAGGATTGGCGTTGCGCGGCTCACGAAGCGGCGCAGACCACTTTCGTAACCAAACAATGTGCCCGTTGGAGGCGTCGATGCGCGCGACCACTCCTAAACTTGTGGCGGCAATCACATCGCCATTGAATTGCGTGGGCGAACTCAGCGGCCTTGACACAGCCAGGCGAACACCACCAGCTGCGCCCAACGAATTCGCCCAGCGGAATGCTCCAGTAGTGCGGTCCAGTGCGATCAACCACGCCGCGCTTTCAAGTCGCGAATTACTTTTGCGCGCTTGAACAATGACCACCTCTTCTAAAATGAGCGGGTCACCATGCGGGAAAAGTTCTGAAAATTCACTTCGCCCCAATCGGTCTAGATGAACTTCCCACTGCAGCGCGCCAGTTTGAATGGAAAGAGCCGTGATTCTGGATTGCGCACCAGATCGCTGATCCGCAAGAGCCTGCCCGGGAAGAGTGATGACCAAGTCCCCCGCGGGCACCGCGACAGACAGATCGCTAGGCGCAAGAATGGTGCGATCCTGCGGCAAACCCACAACATGTTGCCATCGCTCCGCGCCCGAAAGACGATCAAGCAAGCGCACGGTGGCGCCTTCCGCAATCAACACGCCATCGGAGGTGAATTGCGCTTTCGCCACAAGCGCCGAGCCATTTATGGCGGCATTTTTTTGCGCCACTAGAACCGCTTGGGGATCCAACTCAGCGATTGAACGATTGAGCCAAGTTTCTGAAAGCCAAACACTCCACAGTGGTCGCCATGCGGTGACTTCGTTTGGTTGTTGCGCGCCAATTTCGTTGGCTGTTGACGCCTCCCAAATCACGCGCGAAGAAATATTTGCAAGTGCAATGTCGCGCTTTGCATCTTCAAGGAGTTTTTTTTGCGCGGGTGCAAGCGCTGGATGGCGAAGCGCCTTGTCGATCCAATGAAGCGCGGAAGCCGTGCTGCCTTGGTCGAGAGATTGTTGAGCCAGCGTGAACATGGCTTGCAAACCCGCGGGCGTCAAGGCTCGAAGCTCGGCGACTTGCAATACCTCACCTTGATCAAGACGGCGCTGCGCTGTGGAAGATTCCGCGCGCAGCCAACTTTCCCTCACAGTGTTGTTGGTCAGCAAAAATCGATTGGCGGCGTCGATGGTGTTTTGAAATCGATCGGATGAATTATCCCATGGAACCAATTTATTTGGAAAGCGATCAACGGCTTCTTGCAGCACGCGCGCGCTTTCGTTTGGATTGTTCGCCGACGCCTCTTGCGCGCGGCGCAATAATTCAGTCGCTGTTGGACTTGTATCAATAGTAATTGGCGCGGATTCTTGCGCATTGGCGCTGGTGGAAATGACAACCATAAAACAAATGATCTTCAACACGATCAGAAGAGGGTCATTTACAAGGGCGACGCGTTTCACGCCTGAACGATACATTGCAACCATGTCGAAGTGCGTGCGCCTAGAAACCAAATTTTCATTCGTGCGCCGTGCGGCAAGGCGGTTTGTTTTTCCCGCGCTCACATCCGCAATCTGGCTTCTGTCGGCTTGCGCCACGCCACCTGGAATTTCTGTCACGGCGATTGATGTGGTGGAAGTGGGAAGCACAGACAATGAAGTTGCCATTCGAATTCAACTTTCCAATCCCACCAAGGTTTCGATTCGCATTGACACTTGGAAATATTCCATTCGCGTGCGCAATAAGGAAGTCTATTCCGGCGAATGGGTCTCCGCGATCACCATTCCACCGGAAAGCAGATTGCTGACGGCTATTCCCGCGGTGGTTCCAATACAAAGTCAACCCGGACCGGATTCACCATGGAGCGTGGAAGGGTCATTGCTGTTTCTGGAAACCACACGCTTCAGCCAATTGTTGTACGACCTTGGTTTAAAACGCCCGACTACCCTGTTTTCCGCTTCAGGCCCAGGCATGGGTTCGGGCGGAACAATTCCAAGCGCGGGTTGATCACGAAATAATCACAAATGATTCGGCTGTTCCAACTGGCTGTGACGGTGTGTTTCGCTGTTCATTAAGTAGTCATGCACGCCAATGGCGCGCGGATCTTGCGCGTCCAAATGATCCCATGCAACTCGCTCGTAAGTTCCATCGCCGCGCATTTGCCACGATTGCCGACAATCGTTTAGACAAGTTTGAATTACATCCCACAACCGCGCGCGATGTTGCTCCAGAAGAATTGGCGTGGCCGCTTCCACGCGTGTTTGCAAATTGCGGTACATCCAATCGGCGCTGCCAATGTACATGTCGCCATGAAGTGGATTGTCCTTGCCCGCTTGGAACCAGAAAATTCTGCTGTGCTCCAAGAATCGCCCCACCACGCTGCGCACGCGAATGTTGTCGCTGAGGCCGGGAACGCCAGGCCGTAAACAGCAAAAACCACGGACAATAAGGTCAATTTGCACGCCGGCTTGGCTGGCGCGATAGAGCGCGTCCATAATGCCACGGTCCTCAAGCTGATTCATTTTGGCGATGATGCGCCCTGGCTTGCCCGGTTTGGTCAATTCAATTTCATTCTCGATCAATTGCAGAAAGCGTTTCTTCATGGCGACGGGTGCGATCAACAACTTCAAGTAATCGCGCTGGCGACTTCGACCAGTCATGTAATTGAACAAGCCGGTCAAGTCCTCCGTGATCTCCGGATCGCATGTCAACAAACCAATGTCCTCGTACAGACGCGCGGTTTTTGAATTGTAATTTCCAGTTCCAATATGTCCGTAGCAACGAATGCCAGTGGCTTCTTGTCGAACAACGAGCGCGGTCTTGGTGTGCGTCTTGAGTCCGACAACGCCGTAGGCCACATGCACGCCAGCGTCCTCTAGTTTTCTGGCCCAGCGAATATTTCGAGCCTCATCAAAGCGCGCGCGAAGTTCAACCAGCACCGCGACTTGCTTTCCCGTTTCCGCGGCGTGAATTAGACTGGTGATGAATGGACTATCGCCACTGGTTCGATACAAACTTTGCTTGATACAAAGCACCTTCGGGTCTTTGGCGGCTTGCTCTATGAACTGCTCAACGCTGGCCTCAAAACTTTCGTAGGGATGATGCAGCAAGACATCGCCTTTGCGAATTCGCGCGAAAATATCGTAGTTTCCGTGGTCAAAACCCAAAGGCTTTAGTGGAATCCAAGTGCTGAAATGCAGATTGGCGTCGTCCACATCCGCGATCTCATTCAGCGCGCCGTAATCAAGCACGCCATCGGACTCGTAAATATCCGCCTCGTCAATTTCAAGTTCGTCCATTAAGAACTTCAGAATGCGCGGATTGGCGTTGGTTGGAATTTCCATGCGCACCACGCGGGCGAACCGGCGCTCGCGCAACTGCTGCTGAATGGCCTCAAGCAAATCGTCAGCGTCGTCGTTGTCGTTGTCAATCTCCGCATTGCGCGTGACACGAAACGGAAGCACTTTCAGAATTTCCATGCCGGGAAAGAGCTCGTCCAAGTTGTGCTCAATAATGTCCTGCAGCGGAATCCACCGCCGCGTGCCAGGCACTCGATAGAGGCGTGATGGAATTTCCGGCACCTTCACGCGCGCGAACAGTTGCTCGCTTTCGCCGGGCCGTTGCAACATCACGCCCAAGCTCACGCTCATGTTGGATATGAAAGGAAATCGATGGCCGGGGTCAACCGCCAACGGCGTAAGAATGGGGAACACATTGTGGCGGAACCATTTTCGCGCCTCGTTCTGTTCTTCAATATTGAGCTCATTCCATTTCAGCAGTTCGATATTGTGCGCGCGCAATGCTGGATACAAATCGGTTTTCAGCATGTTTGCCTGCGTATTTGCCATAATCATGACGCGCTCACGAATGCCTGCGAATTGCTGCGCGGGCGTGAGTGCCTCCACGACCGGCCCAGCAAGACCCGCCTCAATTTGATGGCGCAACGAACCAACGCGCTTCATGAAGAACTCGTCCAAGTTGCTGGAGAAGATGCACAGAAAACGAATGCGCTCCAACAATGGAACGCCCGCGTCGCCGGACATGTCCAGAACGCGGCGATTGAATTCAAGCCACTCGAAATCGCGGTTGAGAAATCGCGCGGGATTGGTGAGCGGAGTCATCGCGGTCCCACTTGTTGTGGTGGAGCCAGCGTCGGCCGAGACGGGGTCGCGTTGAATACGATTACGTTTCATTGGATGACGCCGGGCTGAAGAACGCGCGCATCGCTAGATATATTTCTGGTCTTGTCGCTGGCTCTATCTTGTGAGAAATTGTGAGTTACATTGGTGGGCACGACAAAACACGCTTCGCATTGCGGCGCCTCCACAACGCGCACTTCTTTCACGCGCACTCCAACTGGAAGATGCGCCGACACTTTGTTCGCAATGTGCTGCGCGACCAATTCCGCGGTTGGATTGTCGCGGTCAAACGGCGGCGTCTCATTCAGGCAGCGGCTCATGAATGGCCGAATGGTTTCATCAACAGCCCCCTCAAGCAAATGAAAATCGCAAAGCAAACCATCGGCGTCAAGTGCTTCGCCACAGACCGCCACCGTGACTTCCCAGTTGTGCCCGTGCATTGGCTCGCGCACTCCCGCCATGACAATGGCGTGCGCGGCGGCGAATGTGCGTTGAATGCGGAGTTCAAACATGAAATTGAGTATATGGTCTGCGCGCCATTCTGCTGCAATACGCTATGTTTCGTGACGCCGTGGAAGGCGTTATTGTTTCAACATGACCCCCGCACCTTTCATGCTGAGTGTTTCTGGCGCCCGTGGCATTGTTGGTAAATCCATGACGCCCAACGTGGCCATGGCGTTTGGCCGCGCATTTGGTTCATGGTTGCGCCACCATTGCAAAGGCGAAATGCATGTTATCACTGGCCGTGATGGCCGCGGCAGCGGCGCGGAACTTTTGGAGTGCGCCATTGCGGGACTTGTTTCAACCGGTTGTCGGGTGACTGACCTTGGCGTGTCCATGACGCCAACAATTGGCGTGATGGTATTGCACACCAAAGCGGCTGGCGCGTTGATTTCAACCGCCAGTCATAATCCAATTGAGTGGAATGGTTTTAAATTTCTAGACGCTTCCGGAGCGGCGCCGCAAATTGAACAAGCCAATGAAATTATTCGACGCTTTAAAGTTGAACTTAAAAATTCCAGCCAAAATGGACCAAGGGCCGTGTCGACTCGGCACGTTGCCCGACAAACCGACGCCGATGAAATTCATGTGCGACGCGTGCTGAACTTGATCGATGTGAAAGCCATACGCGCCGCGAAATTGCGCGTGGTGGTGGACAGCATCAATGGCGCCGGCGGCAAAGCGGTGCGCTTGTTGTTGCAAGAATTGGGCGTGCACCTTGAGCACCTCAACGGCGTGGTCACGGGCACATTTGCGCACACGCCGGAACCCACCGAGGCCAACCTGCTTCAACTTGCGGGCGCGGTAGCAAAAGGCGGCTTTGCCTGCGGTTTCGCGCAAGATCCAGACGCCGATCGACTTGCGATTGTGAATGAGAACGGCCGCTACATTGGCGAGGAATACACGTTGACGCTGTGCGCGTTGCGCGTGCTTGAACGCTCAGGGCCCGGCTCCATGGCCACCAATCTCAGCACCAGCCGCATGATTGATT
Organism: Phycisphaerales bacterium; assembly: GCA_009691785.1. Taxonomy (GTDB): domain Bacteria; phylum Planctomycetota; class Phycisphaerae; order Phycisphaerales; family SM1A02; genus SYAC01. Next base: position 14,845 of record SIAM01000008.1, on the reverse strand, counting down.
CCGTCGCCGAAAAATTTCCCGGCAGCCGCGTCCATCGCAGCGCGGTTGGCGAGGCCAATGTTGTGGCCGCCATGAAAAATTCCGGCAGCGTTATTGGGGGCGAAGGCAACGGCGGCGTGATCTGGCCAAGCGTGTGCTGGATTCGCGATTCGCTCAGCGCCATCGCCCTAACGCTGGAACTTCTGGCCACGCGCGGCAAGTCGCTGTCTGTCATCGCGGCGGAAATTCCAGCCGTGTCCATGATCAAGCGCAAACTTGAACTTGCCAGCGTTGGTGGAATGGACGCGGTCAAGCCAGCGCTTGAGCGTGTAAGAAAAATATTCGCGCACGCCAAGGTGGACAACACCGATGGCGTTCGCATTGATTTGCCAAGCGGCTGGGTGCACTTGCGAGCCAGCAATACCGAGCCAATTATCAGGCTTATTGCGGAGGCGACAACCTTGGCCGTGGCCAACGCATTAGCCGATGAAGTGGCCGCAAGCGCCGGCTTGCCAGCGTGAGACGCTCGGAATTATTTTTGAAATGTCGCGGGCAACTTGCTTTCGCACATGATATGTTGCGGCGGCTGCGTGGAGCAATCAATGTGCACCATGAAAAATCCGCCATCCCTGTGCTTGCGAACCGCGGGCCACATGATGTGGCGATCCGTCCACGGAATTTCGCGGGTCTCCACTTCACCCAGCGGGACCCACTCCAAGCGTCCCTCTTCAAATTCATTTTCAGGAATCAGCGCGGGGTCGATCATGCGCGTTGTCTCAAACAAGAAGATCAACCAATGCATGTGGCCTTGATAGCCCCGCTCGCTGACCACGCCCATGCAACGCACATCGTCGCTGGCAAGCGTGACGCCGGCCTCCTCGAAAATTTCTCGAATGGCGCATTGATGCGGACCCTCGCCTTGGCTCACTTCCAGTTTGCCGCCAATGGGACTGCACATTCCAATGTTGGGTTGCTTCTTGCGATGCAACAATAGAACGCGCCCCTGCTTGTCCCACAAATAGCATAAAACAGCCACTTTATAAGGTAAATTCTCAAGGCTGTATTGCGCCGAATGCAAATCACTCAATGCACGCTCTCCGTTTGAATGACGCCCGACTGCTTCAGGACCAAGCCCGCCTGTTTTAAAAGTTCGCCAATGGATTTGTGCGTTGCCGCCGTCGCCTTGACAAGCGGCAAGCGCACCGCGCCGCTGTCGCGACCAAGAAGTTGCATGGCGGATTTAATTGGTACGGGATTGGTGTCAAGAGACAACAGCCCTTTTGAGAGCGGCAAAAGTTTTTCATGAATGGCGCGCGCCGCCGCGAAATCATTTTTCAAGCACGCTTGAATCAGGGACTGCACCAGCGCGGGCATGAGATTGCTGACCACGCTGACAACGCCAATGGCTCCGACCGACGCAAATGCCAGCGTGAGCACATCGTCGCCAGACAAAATAGGCAGCGCGCAACGACGGCGAATTTCCGTGGCGGATTCAACGCTGCCGGTGGCTTCTTTAATGGCAACAATGTTTGGATGTTTGCAAAGTCGCTCCACTGTTTCTGGAACAATGGCCACGCCGCAGCGGCCAGGAATGGAATACAAAACCACGGGCAAATCCGCGGCGTCGGCGACATGCATGAAATGCTGGTAAATGCCCTCTTGATTGGGCTTGTTGTAGTACGGCGCGACATGCAACGCGGCGTCGGCGCCCAGCGACGCCACCAACTTGTGCAACTTCACCGCGCTTGCGGTGCTGTTGCTACCAGCACCCGCCATGACTTGCATGTTGAAAGTCTTCGCTGTCTCCACGGCGGTGGCGACTACATGTTCATGTTCCTGCGCGGAAAGTGTTGGCGCCTCGCCAGTTGTGCCGCACGGAACAATTCCCGTCACGCCGCCCTCGGCCTGCGCGCGTATTTGTTGCTTGAAACATTCCACATCAACGCGCTCGCCGTCGCTTGAAAATGGCGTGACCATGGCGGTCCAGCAGCCCGGCAACTTTAATTTTGCGTGTGCGTTCATGTGTGATCCTCTTGCATGGCGGCTTTCATTTCGCGCACGGCTTCTTTCATGCCAACAAAGATAGAGCGGCTGACAATGGAATGTCCAATGTGAAGTTCATGCAATTCCGGTAGCCGCGCCACTGGCGCGACATTGGCGACATTCAAGGCGTGACCCGCGTTCAGTTGCAAACCAAGTTCGCGCGTGTGGCGCGCGGCGGTCAACAAGGTGGCCAGTTCCACATCGGAATGCTTTCCTTGCAATTCGCCCCCTTGCGCTTGAACAGCGTGCGCCCACGGCCCCGTATGCAATTCACAAATACTCGCGCCAATTTTGCGCGCGGCGTCGATCTGTTTGCGATCCGCGTCAATGAACAGGCTCACGGGAATGCCCGCGCCCGCGAGCATTTTCACAACTTCACTGAGCCACAAAATTTGTCCCGCCGCATCAAGACCGCCTTCGGTGGTCAACTCTTGTCGCCGCTCCGGCACCAGCATGGCCGTGGCAGGCTTGATGTCGATCGCAAACGCGACCATGTCCTTGGTGGCCGCCATTTCAAAATGAAGCCGCGTGGACACATGGTGCTTCAACGCGCGCACATCGGCGTCTTGAATGTGCCGGCGATCTTCGCGCAGATGAACCGTGATTCCATTAGCGCCGCCAAGTTCGGCTTGCGCAGCGGCCAGAACGGGATTGGGCTCAACTCCCTTGCGAGCTTGGCGCAGCGTGCAAACATGATCCACATTGACGCTCAGTAGAGGCACGAACAAAGAGTAGCCGCTAAGATCGGAGTCGATGAGTGAATTTGACCCCCAACTTGCGGCGCTTAAAAAAGAAATGACAATTCAAGGTCGCCGCGTGTTGGAACTTTGCACGCAAGCCGTGGATTGCTTCTTTGACTCCGACACTGAAACAGCCCGCGAAGTGGTCATGGCTGACGAGGCCATTGATAAAGCCGATGTTGAAATTGAGCGCTCCAGCGTGCCGCTTTTGGCAATGGGGCAAACCGATGAGCACGCGATTCGCTGCGTGTTGACCATGGTGAAAGTGAACAATGAGCTTGAGCGTATCGCCGACGCGGGCGTGACTATTGCGGAACGCGTATTTGATCCACGCACTTTCAAAGAACGGACGCCCAACACTTTCCGCGTGATGGCCAACAGCGTGCTTGGAATGTTGCGGGACGCCACGCGCTCGCTTGAACGCGAGGACGCTGGGTTAGCGCGTCAAGTGCTGCTATTTGACGACACGGTTGAGCGCTTTAAAAAAGAAATTTTGCTGGACACGGAAATGCAAGTCGAAAGCGGCGCCTTCAGCGCGGGCTTTGCGTTTCGGCTTTTGGCTGTTGTGAAAGCCGTTGATCGAATTGCGGATCACTCCACAAATATTTGTGAGCAAGTTATTTATTTGCGTCGTGGCTTGATTGTGCGACATAGACCAGATGGCTGGAGCGACCCAGAGTCTCCAGAGTCTGTGGGCAGCAACGCCAAAAAGTGAATCAATCGTCGAACTCTTGAGACTTGAAGGACAGATTCTGAACATGGATCGAATGCAAGAAACAACTGAACGATTGAAGCGCTTCTCACAAACGCACCTACTTGTGGGCGCCGAAAAATTAAGCGCGCAGGCGTTGACGCGTTTTCTAAATCAAATCAATTCATTGCCGCTGGAGGAACTGGCGGACATGCTGGCGCAAACCAGCTCGCAAAAGTCGCGCGACCTTTCCGTTCTGACTCCACCCAATGTCATTCGTTACGACACCGCGAGCGCGGCTGATTTTCGCGCTGCGGGCGAGCAGATGATCCGACGCGGACAAGTCGCCGCGTTCACGGTGGCCGGCGGTCAAGGCACGCGTCTTGGTTGGCGCGGACCCAAGGGAACCTATCCCGCCACGGTGGTCACGGGCAAGCCGCTCTTTCGCGTGTTCGCCGAGCAAATTCTTGCCTCCGAGCGCCGCTACAGCGTGCGTATTCCGTGGTTCATTATGACCAGTCCGCAGAATGACTCCGACACGCGCGCCTTCTTCGCCGACAATAATTATTTTGGCCGTCAAAAATATGAGCATGTTTTTATTCCCCAAGGCGTGGTTCCATGCACAGACGCGGATGGCAACATTCTGATGTCCGCCGCGGGTGAGATTGCGACAAATCCAGATGGCCACGGTGGCGCCATTCGCGCGCTGCACAATTCGGGCGCTCTAAAAGAAATGTCGGCGCGCGGAATCACGCAAGTGAGTTACTTTCAAATTGACAATCCGTTGGTGCGCGCCATTGATCCAATCTTTCTTGGCGCGCATGTTGGCGCGGCGGGTACCAGCGGCGAGATGAGCAGCAAATGTGTTCCCAAGCGCAATGCCGCCGAAAAAGTGGGTGTGCTATGCAACATTCCAACCGCTGCCGGTAGCCGCACAACGGTGATTGAATATTCGGATTTGCCACACGCCATGGCGCATCAACGCGACGCGGCCGGTGAACTTGCATTTGGCGCCGCCAACATTGCGGTGCATGTGCTATCGGTTGAGTTTGCCATGCGACTTGCCATCAGCGGCGACACGCAACTTCCGTGGCACCGCGCGCACAAAAAAGTTCCCTGCTTCGACGCCGCAACTGGCGCGCACAAGCAACCGGACAAACCCAACGCTTACAAGTTTGAATGTTTTATTTTCGACGCGCTGCCTTTGGCGCGCTCAAGCATTACCCTGCAGACCAGCCGCATGGAGGAATTTGCGCCCATTAAAAACGCCGAGGGAGAGGACAGTCCCGCGAGCAGCCACCGCATTCAAAGCGACCGCAACGGCGCGTGGCTTGAAAGCGTGGGCGTGGTTATTCCGCGTCGAACCGATGGCAGCGTGGACGCCAAGATTGAGATTGGTCCGCTGGCGGCGCTGGAAGCCAATGATTTACGCAATCGAACCGCTATTAAATCCATCCGCCGCGGCGAAGAATTTGTGATGTGAGTGGAAAAATTGCAGCGCTGGCGAACCAGTTATTTGTTGGCATGACAAAAAAGCGTTTTACAACTGAAGCGTCTAAACGTAAAGACGCCTTCAATAACCTGACAGCTTTACAATTGAAGCCGCCTTGCGCGCCGCGCAAAAATTCAAATCACGCGGGCGTGGACGCGTCATGAAAGCGAATGTCTTTCACATGCACCGACGGTGGAAAGCGCGGATTATTGCTAGCTTTTGGACAACCCACCGCGTCAAAGCGCCGGCCAGGCGTGAATAAATTCCTGTATTGCGCGTTGCGCCACAGAATAAGCTCACCCTTGGCGCCGGCGTCGTCCTGCACCAATAATTTCAACCCCGTTCCCGCGAGAATATCCGTGCGCAATACTTGCAAGTTGCACATGAGAATATTTGGATCCGCAAATCCTTGGCCAAATGGTCCAAGCGATTGAATCGAAGCCATTGTTTTTATATCCTTGGCCGTGCCGTATGAAAGCTCGGCATCAATTTCAAGCGCCGGCTTTTGAACACCGTCACGCATTTGAATTCGCGCGGAACTCTCAAAGTCCGGCGCAAACGCATCGAATTGATCAAAGTGCATGGAACCCCCCGCCGCCGCCGCGTGCCCGCCAAAGTTGGTGAAATATTTCGCGCAGTTGGTCAGGCACTCGTGCAAATCAAATCCATTGGGCGCGCGACCCGAACCTTTCCACCCACTGTCACTGGCGCCAAACAACATCACAGGGCGCACGAATTCCTCGGAAAGTCTGCCCGCGGCCAAACCAAGAATGCCCGGATTCCAACTTTTGTCCGCCATGGCAATGGAGCAACGATGAGCGGCGTGCAGCGACGCGGCCACCGCTTTGGCGCGCGCCACGCCCACCATGGCTTCGGTGTCCTGCTTGCGCACATTGTTCAACTCATTCAATTTTGCCGCCATGTTTTTGCAGTCGGCGGGGTTGTTGTTCAGAAGCAAATCCAGCGCTTGCGTGGCGTGCTCAAGCCGCCCCGCCGCATTTAAACGCGGCGCAATTTGAAACCCAATCACGCTGGCGTCAAGTTGCGCGCCAGCAAGCGCGGCGCTTGGAATTAAACAACGCAGTCCCACCACGGTTGTGTTTCGTAAAGCCGCCAAACCGCTTGCAACCACAACGCGATTTTCATCGATCATGGGCATGACATCCGCCACGGTGGCCACGGCCGCAAGTGGTATTGCCTCATTCACAATCCACTGCTGCATGACTTGCGGAGGTTGATCGCCCATGCGAATTTGAATCAAACGCTTGGCAACCTTCAGCGCCACCATTGCGGCGCAAATTGGTCGAAACGGCGTGTCGCCTAATTCAGGATGCGCAATGGCCTCACAGGGCGGCAACTGCACATTGCCCTGATCGTCATAGCGCAGTCGATGGTGATCCGTGATGGCCATTTCAATTCCCACCGCGCGCGCGTGTTGCGCCTCCTCAACGGAGGACCCGCCGCAATCCACGGTGACAACGGCTTCAATATCGCGTGAGCGCAAATCATCAAGCGCCTCGTTGTGCAAACCGTAGCCTTCAATCACGCGGTGCGGTATGTACGCAATGGGCGCCGGCTGCACATTCAGTTGACGAAACAAGCGAATCAAAATCGCCGTGGCGCAAATTCCGTCCGCGTCGTAATCGCCATACACCGCAATGCGTTTGCCTTGGGTGATCCAACGATCCAACACGCGCGCCACATCGTCCGCGCCCTTGAGCGAACCGGAATCATGCATCAGGGCCAGCGGCGGAAGATTGGTGGCGAACAATTGCGCGTTGCGCTCGCCACCCAATCCACGAACTCGAATCACCCGCTCGCGAAATGCAATGGATGAATCACGCGCCGCCGCGCCGGAATGCCATTCATATTTGGGAAATTCCACGCCCCAAGCGTATCCACCATTGCCTTTCGCGGAACGCGTTCCTATGGCATACTCCCCACACCACAATGAGTCATCGATACAAGTGCATTCTTCTTTTTGGATCACCCGGTTCTGGCAAAGGCACTCAAGGAAAAATCCTTGGTGAAATTCCCGGCTTCTTTCACCTTGCCTGCGGAGACGTCTTTCGCTCGCTTGATTTAACCAGCCCGCTTGGTAAAAAATTCATGTCCCATTCCAGCAAGGGCGAGTTGGTTCCCGATGAACTCACCGTTGAAATGTGGCAGAACAACATGAAGGCGCAAGTGTCGCTGAGCATCTTCAAACCCACGCAAGATTTATTGGTGCTTGATGGAATTCCGCGCACCGTCAGCCAAGCCAAGGCGCTCAAGGATCATCTTGATGTTCTTGCTGTGCTGCATTTGGTCTGTCCCGATGAGACCGAGATGGGGCGTCGCATGCGCCGCCGGGCGCTGAAAGAGAATCGTCTTGACGACGCCGATGAGAAGGTGATCCATCACCGCTTCGAGGTCTATCGAAAGGAAACCGAACCGATTCTCTCCTATTACCCGAAGGACATCATTCACAACGTCTCCGCCATTGCCAGTCCGTCCATAGTTCTGATGTCGGTGCTTGATGTTGTGGCGCCAATTCAGGACCACCACTTTCGCAATCCACTTGGAGCGTAAGTTGTTTGAAGGATTTTTCGCGGGTGGCTCGCTGTTTCGCGCCGCCACTTACGGGGTCTCGGCCGGCAACGCGTGATTTGAGTTGGATGCGGGCTCGGCAAAGCGTCGAAGAATCATTTTTCCCTCCGATGCCCGTTGCTGAAGTTGCATATTTTGCGTGGCTTGCAACTCCCCAGGCTCGGCTTTGTTGAGATCCTCGGCGTTGCCAAGCGGCATGACAATATCCACCGGGCGATCGTTGGTTTTGCCATCTGGTCCAATCAACGGCCGCCCTTGCGCGTCCATGTCGGGGCGGCGCAACTTGATTTTAATTTCGCGACCAGGCGCGAAATTGCGGATCGAATCCACAAGATCAATAGTGGTCAGCACTGGCATGCCTTCAATTTCCTCTATGACATCTCCCGCCTTGAGAAATTTTTCGGCGGGCAATCCAGTCAAGGTTGCGACAATCACAACGCCTGGTCGATCCATGGGAGCTTGACCCATGCGAATGCCAAGCGCGCCGCGCGGCCGCTCACCGACTCGGCGCATGGCCGCAGTCAGAAGTCGGCTTCGCGCCTCATCACTTAAAGTGAATCGGTCAAGCACCGCCCAAATCGCCTCGTCGGAAATTGTTGGCTCAAGCAACTTTTGTGAGGCCGCCTCACGCACTTTGAATGACGGATCATTCAAATCGGGAAGCAACTTCAACACCTCGGGCGGCGGTTCAACATTTGCAAGCCGCTCAGGCGACATGGCCTGCGCCATTCGTTCCTCGCCCAAATTAATCCCGCCAAGCGCGTTGCGGTTCTGCAGTGCCTGCTGCAAAATGGCGATTTGATTTGCGTTGGCATTCATGGGATTCAACGCCGGAACACGCATCTTTTGATTCGCGCCCTGATTGACCTGCTTCTTGCCTGGCTTTGTTGCGGGCTTGTTGACTGGCTTGCCCACGGGTTCCACGGGGTTGACCGCGGGAATATCCGCCGGAGGATTGTCCGCTTGCGCCAACAACAACTCAGGCGCGGCGCAAATTACCACTACGCCCACACATGCAATTCGAGCTATTTGGTCCACAGCAATCTTGAAAAAGCGGCCAACCAATTGCAGCGGCGAAAATAATTTCATGGCTTGAGATCCGTGACAAGTCGCTGCACCAAAGTAGCCGTGTTGCTTTGAATCCATGAGACGCGGCGTAAAATCATTGCAAGCATTTTGTCCCCTGGAATAGTGGCGAACATTCCCTGTCGAGCGATTGGAATTACGGCTTCGGCGATGCATGATTCAATCATAAGTCCTGGCACCATGTCCACAAACTCCAAAAAATTTCCGGAATTGACACTGTGGAAACCTTTGGTGAATCCGGAGAATAAGGATTGTTCAAATTGGTGCGGCCATTTCGCGATGGCTCGTGACGGCCCAGCGCGGATCGAATATTGCAAGAGACCATTGGCGATATCAACAATCGCTGGTTCCAATCGAGTGGAGTCAAAATCAAGCACTCCAGTGACGCGGTCGCCGTCAAATAAAATATTGCCGGGATGCCAATCTCCATGCACCACTTGACTACTGATCTGCTCGTATCCAAAAACATCCACTTGCTCCGAGGCCTGTTGATATAAATGCGAAAGATGCTGGCATACATCAAGCAGTTGTTGTTGCTCGAGGTCTGGGTATACGGCGGCAATCGACGCGGGCACTCGCCGCAACGCCTCAACCACTATCAAGTTTCCGTGAAAACAAGACGCCTTCACATTGCCTTTCCACAACATGTCCAGCGCGCCACGATGCAGCGTGGCCAAGGCGCGCCCAGCTTCAAAGGCTTGCTGCGGCGTTCGTTTCCAACGCCCGCCATTGAGAAATAAAAGTAATTCGTATATGCCATCGGGTTGAACTTGAAATGTGGTTCCATCACGGGCAACTTGTGGCAAGGCGATTGGCAGACCCGCGGTGCTCGCCGTCATCATTACATGGTGGGCAAACTGAATGCGCTCTATATTGGCTTGATAAAGCGGCCGACGCTTCAACACAAATGTTCCGCGCTCAGCCGTCAATTTTATTTTTGGGCTTGTGCGACTTCCACCAGTAATGGGAGCAGTCTCGCCCACAAGGCCGACATCCCAGTGTTTCAACATGTCATTCACTTCGGCGGGCGAAATACTTGCCGCAGTAAACGCCTCACTCGGCATTCGCGGCTTGTTCCTTGATTCGATCAATGGCGGTCTTCATATCAACCACACGCTTGCTGATCTCATAGTCCGAAGCCTTGCTGGCGATGGTGTTGGCCTCGCGCAACATTTCTTGTGAAAGAAAATCCAGCGCGCGACCAACGGCGTCGGGACGCTTGGGATCCAAAAGCTGCGCAAATTGCTGCAAATGTCCCTCAAGTCGGTGCACTTCCTCGGCAATGTCGCTGCGCTCCGCAAAGGCCGCCACTTCACGCAGCAAATCCTCTTGACGCACGGTGGCGCCAACTTCCGCCAGCAATGTTTGCATGCGCGTGCGCAATCGCTCGCGGTACAAGTTGGCCACATCTGGAACGCGCGCGGCAATTTCCTTCAGCCGCTCATTCAGCGTCACGCCAAAATTCACAAGTTGACCGCACAACGCCTCGCCTTCTCTCTTGCGCATTTCATTCATATGGGTAATGGCTTGATCAAGCAATCCGTCAATGCACGCGCGCGCGGTCTCGCACATTTTCTGCGAGCCATCGTCAATGATCACTCCAGGCAAGGACAACAACGCGCTGGCATCCAGCGAACCCTTGCGCCCATCGGGCATGACGCTTTCAAGTTGCGACAAATAGCTCTTGAGAACTTCGGTGTTGATTCGTCCCGCGCCGCGAGCGGTTGAATCAGTGGCGCGCACGGTCAGCGTGACGCTGCCACGCGCGACCTTGGTCGCCAACTTGGCTTCAAGTTCGCCCTCAAGCGACGACAACTCGCTGGGCAAGCGAATGACGCCCTTAAAAAAACGATTGTTGACGGAGCGAACTTCCAGCGCAAGGTGAAGACCTTCGTGAGTCCCCGAAGCGGATCCGAAACCTGTCATGGAGCGAATCATGAGTGCTTTGGATTCTCGGGAACCACTGGCGCAACCGCGGCAGGAGCGGTGGTTGGTTCTGTTGCTGTTGGCGCGGTTGGCGCAACTATTGCAGGTGCAGGAATTGAGGTCGCGGGAATTGGCGCGGCTCCATCAATTGGTGCCGTTGTATCAGTTGTTACTGGAGTCGCAGTTGCGGGCGCTGTCGAACCAACCGGAGCGGGCATGGTCACCGAAGGAATTGCTTTCGCGGCTTCGCTCTTGGCGGTCTCTTCTGTCATGAGTGTTGATTGCGGATTGAATATGTTCAACGCCATGGCAAGAATTAAATACACAACGAATACAGAAACTGTTCCAACCGTCAGCGCGTCACCAGTGCGACCACCGAACGCCGTGTCCGTTCCACCGCCGCCACCAAAGGCGCTGGCAAGTCCGCCGCCTTGTGGTCGTTGCACAAGAATGACCAGCACCAATGCCAGGCTGACCACCATGAAAAGAAAAGTTAAAACGGTGAAGAAGACACTCATTGAAATCCAACTCCTAATTAGGGCGACTGCTTGTCGCCTGTGATGCGCTTCGAAGAATTGAAGCAAAGTCCGCCGCCTTCAAACTGGCACCCCCGACAAGCGCGCCCTGAATTTCAGGTTGCGCAAACAAGGATGTCGCGTTTGCGGGATTCACCGAGCCTCCGTAAAGGATTCGGGTCGCAGCGGCGAGCGAAGGATCATACAGATCTTCGATGTCCTTCCGCAGCGATGCGTGGCTTATAGCGGCGTCCTGCGGGCTGGCCGATCGACCAGTTCCAATGGCCCAAATTGGCTCGTAGGCGATATGAATGGCTCCCATGTGGTCCAAATGAATGCCCTTCAGGGCCGCTGAAATCTGGCGCTGGCACACGGCTTCTGCGTGGCCAGCTTGGCGTTCTTCCCAAGTCTCACCAACGCAAAGCATTACGGAAAGTCCTGTTGAAACAGCGATTGCAACTTTTTCGCCGATCAATTCATCCGCCTCGGCTAACAGTTTGCGGCATTCTGAATGTCCTATAATTACAATTTGCACGCCAACATCAAGCAGCATTTCTGCGCTGACTTGCCCCGTGAATGCGCCATTGGCCTCGGAGCTCACTTGCTGCGCGCCCAACATCAAGCCACTTCCGCGAATTATGCCGCCAATATGCTGCAAATATGGAAATGGCGGAAATATGGCGGCATCCACGCTCATGGCCAGCGGTTCAAAAGCGGTTACCAAATCCGTGGCCAACACAGTCGAGGCCTCGCGCGTGCCGTTCATTTTCCAATTGCCGCCAATGAAGAGTCGTTTGGAATTGTGCTGCGTCATGCCAAGCAGGATAGCCACAGATTTCTAGAATCGCTTGATGCAGCGGGCCGCCGACATTCGTAAATCATTCCTGGATTATTTCGCCCAACACGCCGGCCACACCATTGTGCCGTCAAGTCCGGTGGTGCCGCACGACGATCCAACGCTGCTGTTCACCAACGCGGGCATGAATCAATTCAAAGATGTGTTTCTTGGCCGCGGCGCGCGCGCTTACAAACGCGCCGTGGACACGCAAAAATGTATTCGCGCTGGCGGCAAGCACAATGACTTGGAAGATGTTGGCCGCGACACATACCACCACACATTTTTCGAGATGCTTGGCAATTGGTCTTTCGGCGATTACTTCAAGAAAGATTCCATTGAGTGGGCGTGGGATTTATTGACGCGCGTGTATGGACTTCCCAAAGATCGTTTGTATGCGACATACTTTGGCGGCTCCAAAGAGGCGGGCCTTGAGCCTGACACGGAAGCCAAAGCGCTGTGGGAAAAATTTCTGCCCGCGTCGCGCGTGTTGCCTGGCAACATGAAGGACAACTTTTGGGAAATGGGCGAGACCGGTCCATGTGGTCCATGCAGTGAAATTCATTTTGATCGCATTGGTGGTCGCGACGCGTCGGCGCTTGTAAACGCAAGCGAGCCCGATGTGCTTGAGATTTGGAACTTGGTGTTCATTCAATTCAACCGGGAAAGTGGCGGCAAACTTACGCCTTTGCCCGCCAAGCATGTGGACACCGGCATGGGTTTGGAGCGCTTGGTTTCCGTATTGCAGAACAAGCGTTCCAATTATGAAACCGATTTGTGGACGCCGCTCTTCGCGGCCATTCAAGCGGCAACTGGCGCCAAGCCTTACGCCAACACGCTCACAGATCCCGCCGACATTGCCTACCGCGTGGCGGCGGATCACGCGCGTTGTTTGTGCAGCGCAATCGCCGACGGCGCGGCGCCCGGCAACGAGGGTCGCAACTATGTGTTGCGGCGAATTCTGCGACGCGCGGCGCGCATGGGTCATCAACATCTGGGCGCGCGCGGAGCGTTCTTGCACAAAGTGGTCGCGGCCGTGTGCGATTCTCTTGGCGATATTTTTCCGGAACTGCGCGCGCAACAGAAACGCGTCACCGACATTATTCGCGACGAGGAAATTGCGTTTGGCAAAACCTTGGAGCGCGGCATTGAACTTTTTGAAGTGGCGGCCACGGCGGCGCGCGCCGCGGGCGGCGTGGTGAGCGCGCAAGACGCCTTTCGCTTGCACGACACCATGGGCTTTCCAATTGACTTGACGCAAGTTATGGCGCAAGAGCGCTCGCTCACGGTGGATGACGCTGGCTATCAAGAACTCATGGAGCGCGCGCGTGAAACCAGCCGCGCCGGAACGCATGACTCCACGCGCATCACTCTGACGCCGGACGCTATTGAAAAACTTCGCACGCTTCATGTTGCGCACACCGACGAAACACCTAAATTTCGAGGCAAATCTTGCACAAGCCTTGTGGTGGCAATTTGGGACGGCCACCATTTGCAAGAGAAACTAGAAGCCGGAATTCCAGCGGCAGTGGTTGTGAAACGCACCTGCTTTCATGCCGAGGGCGGCGGGCAAATCGCGGACAGCGGTTCCATTTTATCCGAGCATTCCGGCGCGGCGCTAGACGCGGCTATGCATGACATGGACGAAATGACTGGCGGGGTTGTAAGCGCGGCCAACAGTTCGCTGGGAATGATTGGGGACGTGGCCGCGGTGCCAGCGCAGCGTGACATCGTGGACGCGGTTGAATTTGAAATCACGGATGTGCAAAATGAGGCTGGCTATGTGTTGCACATTGGCCATGTCAAACGCGGCGTACTGCATCGCGGCGATAGCGTGATCATGGATTTAAAAAAGCCGCGTCGCCATTTGGTTGCGGCGCACCACACTGCCACGCATATAATGAACTGGGCACTGCGCGAAACGCTGGGCGAAGATGTACAGCAGCGCGGTAGTTTGGTGGCCGACGATCGTCTGCGCTTTGACTTTTCATTTGCGCGCGCCATGACCAACGACGAAATTGCCAGCGTGGAAAAGTTGGTGATGGCGCACATCAATAACAACAGCGTGGTGGATGCCGCCAATGCGCCGCTGGAGCAGGCCAAAAAAATCACCGGCGCGCGCGCGGTGTTCGGCGAAAAATATCCCGACCCTGTGCGCGTGGTCTCCATTGGCGCCACTGTCGCGGCGCTGCTTGCGGACCCAACCAACGCCAAATGGCGCGGCGCCAGCGTTGAATTCTGCGGCGGAACCCATTTGCCTTGCAGCAAAGAAGCGCAAGCCTTCGCCATAATGAGCGAAGGCGCGCTCAGCACTGGAGTGCGGCGTATTACGGCGGTCGCTGGCGTGGCTGCAATCGCCGCCATGGAAACCGCGCGCAATCTTCACGCGCGCATGGAGCAAGCGCGCGCCATGCAAGGCGCGCAGTTGAACGCGGAAGTTTCCGAGATTGGCCAACTTTTGCAATCGCTTTCAGTTCCGCATTCGCACAAGCAATCATTGAGCGTCACCATGGACGCGTTGCGCGACTTGGCCAAAGCCGCGCGCCGCGAAAATGAAGCGTCGACGCGCGAAGCCACTCTTGCGCGCATGCAAGAACTAATCGCAGCGCATGAGCAGGCGGCGGCCAACGACGCGTTCATTGCTTTGTTGGAAAACGCCGACGCGCCCGCGTTGTTAGCGGCGCTGAACATGGCTAAAACTAAATTGCCCGCAACCGCGGTGCTGCTTGCGTGGCCCGACGCCGCCGAAGGAAAGGTGTCCATTGTGGCGTGCGTGCCTGCGCCATTGATTGCCAAGGGATTGAAAGCCGGTGACTGGGTGAAAGTTGCGGCGCAAGTGTGTGGCGGCGGCGGCGGCGGCAAGCCAGACATGGCGCAAGCGGGTGGAAAAGATCCATCCAAAGCGCAAGAAGCCCTAGACGCCGCGCGCGCGCACGCCAAAAAATTCGC
>SIAM01000045.1 GCA_009691785.1 Phycisphaerales bacterium | reverse complement strand
CGGAAGTGGAAGCGGCGGCGCACATGGAGGTGCAGGTTCTGGCGGCGGCGCGGATTCCGGCGGATCGCAATCTCAACTTATAAAAATTGCCGATGCAGTCAATGGCGGATCAACCGCAACGAATCAACCGTTCATACCAAAGCGCGTTTCCCAATCTTCCGCGGGAACTGGCTCCGCAAGCGGCGGATCAATCACTGGTACAGGAGGTGGACCACCAACCACCAAGAACGCGACGCAAACCGCTTCTACACCAGCAAATCAATCAAGCCCCGCCGCGCAAACAGAAATTGCGACTAGCGCTGGCACCATGCGCAAGAGCGTAAATGGCGCCAGCGATTCAGGAATTCCCAGTGCAAGCGAAAGCGCCCCCGGCAGCGCGAAAGCTGGCTCCACATCCGCCGACAGCGCGTTTGTAAATCAAAATACAACTTCGGCAACTCGAACAACTCCGGAAGCGGACGCTGGCGGACGCGGCGCCAAAAAAGATGACTCGACAACCGCCGGTGCAACGACCCAAGATCAGAGCCGCGCACATGAAGAGCAACCAGATCCGAAACTCATTCCGCAGCTTGATCAAAATTCAGATCCCAAATCCGAAACACCAGCCACCGACTCAAGTATTCCACTCCCCGATGTTCCCGACGCGGAAAATGAAAGCGGCGACGCGACACCAGAGACGTCGCGGATTGCCGCGCAATCCAAGTATGCGCCGTTGCTTGGCTATTGGCGCCAAGTTGACAACACCAAGCATGAACCAGATTTTGCTCCCGGCGGATTTGATCAATCCATTCTCGCCATTCGCCCCACGCAACGATCCATACAGATCTATCGAAGTTGGGGAACGCCCACGCAACTTGTCATTGCCGCGGAATTGCGCGCCACATTTGATTTGAGCAACGGAGTTGTGATGACGGAAAATCCATCAACGCCTTGTCGTTTTTCGCCAACCGCGCTTGAATTGCCGGCGCCAGCAAATCAAGCCAAAAAACGCGTAATTCCCCCTACCCAGGCCTTGCCATACACCGCGACATGGAGGGTTGAGACAAATGGCATGTTGCGTTTGGACGGCAAGTTGTATCAACGCATGGACCGTTCGGAATTTGAATCCGCCACCCAGACCAAGACGGTGTTGGCCGAAAGCGCCAACTCAAGCGCCAAGACTTCCGCTTCTTCCCCCACTCAAACACAATCCGATACGCCCGCCGGCGGCGTGGATTTCTTTGGCACGCGCGTGCGCGGCAAATATGTTTGCTTTGTGTGCGACATCAGCGGGTCCATGGATGGCGACAAACTGATCGCTCTCCGCGCCGAGTTGACTCGCACCATTCAAGCTTTGCCTGCGGGCAGCCACTTTGAAGTCATCTTCTTCAACAGCGACGCGTACATCCTTGAACCAGATTGGGTGGTTGCGGGCACGCCCAAAGCCCGCGAGTTCCTGAAAAAAATTCAGGAGGTTGGCGCTAGTAGTGGCACCGATCCAACGAATGCGCTGGCGTACGCGTTTACAAAATTAAATCCAATACCACATGAACTTTTTCTGCTCACTGACGGCCACTTTGGCGCGGACCCCACTGCGATTTTGCAGCAGTACAACGGCGGCGCGGATCAGACGCGCATCCACACCATTGGCCTTGGTCAAGATGTTGACTCCTTGCAGTTGGAGGAGATCGCCAAGAAATATGGCGGACAATACCGAGCCATCGCGGCGCAAGCCGCCCCGCCGCAAATGCCGCAAATGCCGCAAATGCCGCAAATGCCGCAAATGCCTGGGCAAAAACCATAATGTACGCCTTGGCGGTGAAGTCATCGCGCCGCCAATTCATCTTTGAGCTTGGCCACAACAATGGCGTTGGCACTCTTGAAGTGCATTGGAAGAATTCACAATGTGTTCAATCCAAAATTAC
Source organism: Phycisphaerales bacterium (assembly GCA_009691785.1). Lineage (GTDB taxonomy): Bacteria > Planctomycetota > Phycisphaerae > Phycisphaerales > SM1A02 > SYAC01. The sequence continues at coordinate 14,411 of SIAM01000045.1, read as the reverse complement.
TGCGCCGTAGCCACCCCGTCGCGAATCTCATCACGGTATATGCCATCGCTTATCTGAATAGGCGAGACTTCGTAGGCAAAACCTTTTTCCGCAATCAAACTTCGAACAGGACCAAACGCGCGGTGTGAATCTGGCGCAACTTTCAAACTGACAACATGGTTCTTTGTTGAAAGCCGACCAAGCAATTCACGCAGTGGTTGCTCCCACTCGCGCACCCCCTCTTGGCTAACATCAAGGCCACCTGCCGCGAGCAACGGAACACGTCGCTCAATCCACTGTCCACCGCCACGAAAGCACTCATGAATCACGCTCTCTGGATGCGCCGACATGTCAACGGCATTTATATTCCACTCACTCCAGCGCGTGCATGGCTCATCAATTGAACCCACCCATGGATTGATCCAGTACACGTGGTCCTTCCAAAGAATCACTTGAACGGGAAGCATTCCCTCCACTTCACGCTTTCGTGGCGTGCGAACTTTCCTGTCAGGAGTAGCGGCCTCTATTTGTAATTCACTTTCAAGCCGCTCAATTTCGGCGCGCAGAATGGGCAATTCCACTTTCAACGCCTCGCTGCGTTCGCCACCACTCTTTAGAATTGCGGCGAGTTCCTTGGTTTTCTTGCTAGTTTGAGTAGTCGAGTCGCGCAAAGATGTCAATTTCCCAGATGCGATCAGTGACTCGCCTTCATCAGGCGATTTTTTTTCGGCGTCCGCAACCATGGCGCGAAGGCGTTGCAATGCCGCGCGTTCTTGGCTAAGTGGATCGGAAGCCGTCGCGCCCGCTGGCGAAGCCTTGGTGATTAATTCCTTGCTGCGCGCGCCCGCCAGAATGGCCACGATAATTCCAATGAATATGAAAAGACCGAACATGTTGCACACCGTGTCAAGCAACAAATCCAAACTTCCAAATTCGTCCCCTGCTTTGCTGCGACGACTCATGGTTTTGCGCCCTGGGCAGCTGGACGAAATCGATCGCTGGTGTAGGACTCCTCCTCGATCAAATCCAAACCGCGCGGAAGCGAACTAAGTTCGGTATCATTTGCGAAAGTCTGGGAAATGTCACGCCACATGGCAATGCCGCTTGGCTTCACCACAAACAAAAGTGTGCGCTTGGTTGGATCGGGCAAACTTTGTATCCACTGCTTCAACAATGCCGCCGCGGTCGCCGGGTCATTCAGCGGAATCGCCAAAGGTGAATCCTGCTCCGCGTTTGTTCCCGCCACCAGTTGCGCGCCTGACACCTCAATGATCACGGGCTTGCGATCATCTTGGGCTAACAAATACGTCACTCTGCGGCGCAATTGCGTGGAAGCAAGCCTTTCCTCCAATTCGTCGCGCTTGCGAATCAACTCCGCCGCCTCAATGGCGCTGGGATCCGCGCTGGAAAGAGCCACCATTTCACGCACCTTCAATTCAACATTTTTCTTCTCATCTAACGCGCGCTGCCTCTTGTCCAATTCGCTGCGCAATTCTTGGCGCAGCGTTCCACGAACAATCGCTTGATTGGGTGATTTTTTCTGCGCCGCCAAATTCAATCGATCCTTCAACCCCGCGGCTTCGCTTGCCAACTCGGCGCGGCTCTTGGGTAAGTCGGCATTTGCTTGCGACTCGGTCGCCTCCACAACCGCGGCGTCGGCGCCTATCTGCATAATTAAAACCATCGTAATGACAATCGTCACGCCAATGGTGCACATCATCACATCTTGAAATGAGAAGAACGACATTGGACTCTCATCACCACGACGCGAACGACCCATGATCAGTTCTCATTTCCAGTCACGCGCACGCGTGAAGTCACATGGCGCGAACATTGATCGCGGCAATCATCCAGAAAGCGGTCGTCGGCTCGGCGCAAAAATGTCAAGAACAAATGAATGCCAAGGGCCGCCACCAATCCTTCGCCCGTGGTGACAAACGCCGTGTCCAAGCCGCCAATCACTTGAGTAAGTTGCGAAGTGATGGTCTTCAAGTCGGAACCCTGCGCGCCAAGAACCCCGCCAAAACGACCAATTGCCTCGGTTAAACCCAGCACAGTTCCAATGAAACCCAGCACGGGAATGGCCCAAATGAAACCCTTCACCGAGACATATCCGCCATCAATTTGCAACTCCTCATTGTCGGCGCGGCTCTGCAACATTTCGTCAATGTCGCCCACGCGTCCAACATTGCGCACCGCGCGCAGCACGCTAGTGACGCGATTGAGATACATGAAACCTTCCACCCCCTGAACCTTGGATTCAATCGCCTCCACCACTTGCATCGCGTTGCTTCTGGCAATAAACCACTCAGGATCATCGGGCGCAAAATAAATTTGAAACGCTTTGCGCTGGGCGACAATCTTGAAACTTTTGATCACTAAAATACTGACACTCCAGCAACTGAAGAACATGATCAAAATTGGAATGCGATCAAACGCGGTGAGATATTTCCAAATAATTAGACCTATTTCAGAGTTGCGAACAATATACGCGGGCGCGTACACAATGATCAAGAGAAATATCGCGCCAAGCAAGCTGCTGCTTAACGCTGGCGTGGTGAACCCGCCACTGGGCAGGGAAAGCCTTGCCTCTGGATCAACGGATGCGAAACGAAGCAATGGTTTCGGTGCGGATGCTTTGCTTTGAGAACTTGATCGACTTTCAAACTGCGTCATTTGGTGGCTCCTCGGATAAAAATAAGTTGTGGTGATTGAGCAACGGGATTGGGAATGGCTTGGACAAATAGAATTTCTCCATTTTCAATTCTCACGGGGAAAAATCGCCATTTCCCACTCATTGCTCTGCCAACAATAAGCGCGTCCTTGCCGTTGGGTACGCCGCGAACCGCGTAGGCGCCGTCGTGTGGTGCCAACATCACGCCCACAAGTCCCGCTGGAAGCATGCTTGCGAACATGATTTCATCGCGCTTCTTGGCGGCTCTTATGAGCTCCGAAATATTTGGCATGGCGGCTAAGGACTGCAGCGCGACATTGCGCACATCTTCTGAGCGCGCCGCTTGATCATTGGCGCTCACCACAAACGGATCACTGACGGAAACAATTCTCTGCGTTTCAAGTAAGCGCACCCACTTGGCGGCGGCGGCGTCAACTGGGTCGCTTTCCTGCGCGAAATAATCCAACCATGTCCTCCACAAGTCGCGTTGTAAATGCCACGAAAGAATTGGATTGCCCGTCTGCATCGACGCCTCCTTGGCAAGCATGTCAAGCCACAGGTCGCGGGCATTGCGCCATGAAGCCTTTGGCAACTCGGCGGCAACCGCAATCAGCGCCTGGGACGGCGGCCACGGAATATTCCCACTCAATAATTTTCCCTTCAAGGGAATACGCGCCTTCAATGCGTCCGCTGGCGTGGCCAAATCATTTTTCGACTGCAGCGCCTGCGCCCATGTATTTCCAAATTGATCCGTGCGCTTGCGATAAATCTTGCGCCCATCGTCCAGCGATTGCTCGCCTAAATTCACCCAGCCCGATTGCGTCAACCACTCCGCCGCCGCGGCGCCAATGCCCTCCGCGGTGGTGGATTTACTCAATATTTGTCGACAAATTGCCAACAGTAATTCCGCGGGCTCCTGATAGGGGCTGTAAGGATAATCGGCTAAATACTTGCTTAACAACGGTTCCAATGAACGCGCGGTTGCGGTGTCGCCAAAATCAATATCAGTGAGCCCCCCCTTGGCGCCAACTCGACCAGCCAAAATTGTCGTGGCTATTTGATTTCGCCACGCTTCCACAGCCACTCCACCCTCGGCTACTTTTAATCCGTGCTCATAGGCCTGCAACTGTTTGCGGCGATTTAATGGATCCGCGGCAACAGACAACAACCTCACATACAGATCGCGGTACGCATTCTCGCTGACAGGAATTTTTTCCACTGCTCGCAACAGTTCATTTGAATCGGCGTACAACTTTGCATTTTGCTCGGCTTGCTCACGCAACCGCGTGGCGTGCAACGCCAAGCCTTGCAATGATTGCGCGATGGCCTGCGCGTCGCGGTTCGTAGCCGCTGCGATTGCGGCCAATTTGGCGGAGTCCACAATAGACTGATATTCCACAGCGCGCCGTGTCCACGACGCCGGGTCCACCTGTGCCGCGTCGGATAATGGTTCCAACCCATTCAGCGCCGCCTCCAATCGCATGAACTCGCCACGCACTTGATCAAGAGAAACCATGCGACTGGTCTCTGCTTGACTGGTTAATTGATCAGCGGCGGCAAGCAACGGCGCACGAATTGCTTTCGGCGCGCGCGTGGACATTTGTTTCAACTCCGCGGCCACCTTCTCAAATTCAACGGGAAACGCTGGGCTTTGCGCCAATACATTCGCTCGATCAATCGCATCCCGCGCCAGCACTATTTCCGATTTCTCTTGGGCCACAGCCGCGTCAACTCTGGCGCTGACCGCTTGCACTTGCGAAGCACTGCACAATTCCGCATGCGACTCTTTCCAACTTGTCAGCGTCTTAAGCGCGGTGTTGGGTTCTTGCGCGGACAACATTGCGTCCACTTCACGTGCAATTGTGTTCACCTGTTCGAGTGATTGCTGCCACTGCACAACCCACCATGCGGCCGCGGTAAGCACCACAGTAATCATGACCACCCCCACGCTTCTGCGCGCAAATTTCCTGCGCGCGGCGGCTTGATGCGCATCCTTCATCGCCGCAATTCGTAAAATAAGTTGCGGCGGCACCGTGGCGTCAACATTTCGCGCGGCGTTCACGCATATCGAAATCGCCTCAAAGGACGCGACTTGATCCAGCGCCAACTCCAAGCGCCCAATCGCCTCACGTTGATTCTGCTCCCGTTGTTCACGCATGCGTTGCTCTTCTAGCAACTGCAAACTTGCAGCCGCAGATTGGCGCAAATCTTCGTCGGGTTGGAACTCGCCAATCGCCGCTAGCCAACGCACACTCGCTTGACGCAATGCGGCAAGGTTCATTGATGTTGCGGCGGTGTGCATGTCGTGGCAGGCGCCGCGCGCGGCTTTATCCGCGACACGCCCTTTGGCTCCCAGAGCAAATGCCTGTAAACGCACAAGTTGTTCTTGATGTTCGCCAACCGCGCCACCGCACACGTCTACCAATTGCGAAACAATGATCGCCAAGGCGTCATCTTTATTTCGCAACGCCGTGTCAACAACCTGCACCAACTCAGCTGTCGCTTCGCGTTGCAGACGCGTAACGGAACGCAACCACACTGGATTTCTTGCATCAAGATCAACCAACTCGCGCAACACTTGCAAACGCTCGACCAGTGGTGCGCGTTGTAACGACAACAAACGGTGCCTGGTTTCCGTCTGCGCTTGCGAGTGAAAACGCGACCATGCATCCGCGTAGGCTTCAAGCAAACTTTGATCAATGCGTTGCGGCGCGGCCACTTTGCACGCGCGGCATAATTCGCTCCACTGCGCGAACATGCCTTCAAGCGTCAATCGTGCGGCGGATTTGGCCAAGTCTAAAGCCTCGCCAAAACTCACCACTTCCGCGTATAACCCCGCAAGAATCCAGCGGTGAACGCGACTTAAATTTTTGTTCGCGTCATCCACTTGCCGCGCGAATTCTTGCGCCACATCCGCAACCACAGTCTGATCTGGTTGTGTACGCAACACCAACTGGCGAATTGCCTCAACAACTTCGCGATCGTTCATACTCATGTGGTGGCTCCATTTCTTATGGCCAGCCACACCAATACTCCAACAATAATGAATGTCGCCGCGAACCATTTCCACACGCCGCTTTTTGAAGATTTCTCCACCATGCGGCGAACTTCTATCACCGCGGCACCTGCATTTTGTTTTTCTTCTTGACCAAATCCGACACCCTGCTGCGAGCGTGCCGATGCGTTGAACTCACGTTCACGCGGTGCCGCCAATGTCGTAGGCGCCTGCCAAACCGCATTGCAATTTAAGTTTGGAGTGCTGCGCGGCTGATTCGTTACCGCATGTGCAGACATTGAACTTGCAGCGGTGACATGCCCACGGGCATCAACATGCTCACCATTGCCAAACCGCGCGCGTTGCGCCAATGCGCCCTCTGGTTTGCAAGCCAAGGCGCCGCTTCCAACGCGCACAATCCACGCGGCCTTTTCATTGTGCGCCGCCAACTCTGGCTCGCGCTCATCAACAAAACAAATTTTTACGCTGGCGTCGTTTCCAAGGGCAATTGGCCGCGTTGCAAATGTGATTTGCCAGCGCTCTGCCTGTGGCAAAAGCGACATCATTTCGGCGCACAGACGAAGTTTTTTACTTCGTGCTGGAACCACAAGCCATAGACCAATTCCACTTTTCAGAACCACTTCCAAAACGCTCGCCGCCCAACCCGCGTCGCCAAAGACGCGCTCCCACGTGTGCAGCGGAGCGTCATTACGCGCCAGGCGCGCCGGAACATTGCCACCACTCAATTCGCGCGCCTCGCCAACCCATTCCCGAAGCCACAATGAATCATCCTCTAGCAATGCGGCGGGATCGGACTCTTGCATCACGCGTGAGTCCACCACTCGGTGATGCGACAGCCGATTGGCGCGCCCCGTGTAATCCATTCCGCTTGGAGCAATGTGGCTCAATACCAAAACGCGTTGCCCCACGCATTCAACATTTCGAAACGCGCACAGTATTTTTTCTTCAATGGTTGCGTCGCTCCACGCGGGGGGCAAACCGGAAAGTCGGCTTAACGCATCCGATAGGGACACGGGCATTCCGCCAGTGCGCCCGGCAACGGTGTAGCCACTGCCACCATCAAGTCCACGAATAAGAGATGTATGGATGAACTCTGAATTCATGTCCATAGCGACGCAATTTCAATCGCGTCAACCTCCAATGGCAGAGCGGTCAACAACCCAACGCTGGCCCATTGCGGACGAATGTCCGATGGGCGCACCCCCGCGCTCTGAGCCGCGCGAGCACCGACAAGTGAAGTTGCGCATGATCCCAGCGCCGAGCAAGGAACAATCAACACGCGCGAACTTGCGGCGCGCACGGCGGTCATAAATTCCGGGCACGCGTCATCCAATAGTGGCCGCAGCGTGCGATCCATGTTCTTCAGCACCGCGAAATCAAGGCCGCCACTTGGCAAATACGGCTCAACACCCAAATCAATTTTGGCGCCCGCGCTCCACGCATCGGCTTTGGAAAGCACAAGAATCAACGGCACATTCAAATCATCCGCCGAGTGGTGACTGCGATGATGTCGAACGCGCGCGAATGTTTCCGTAAGCATCAAATCTTGTCGAATGTTCACGCCATCCATTTCTGACATGCCCACCGCGGCGCGAAAGCGCGGATCTTGTGTTGGATCAAACACAAATAAAATCGCGCGGCTCTGGCTCAAGTGGCGGGTGACAGGTTGCGCCGATTCGTCCGCGCCAGGTAAGAAATGCTCGCCGGCGTTGTCGTACAACACGACCAGCGACATGCCGCGCTTGGCTGGCTCCACAATATCCAACTTGTTTGTTGGCAACTCAACCGACCCCACGGCGCTAAAGCGTTCACTGATTGCATCCGCGCCTATGGATTGTTCGTCAACAGAGACCGCGTCCACATGCAGCGTGAATATCAACGGCAACGGCAGCGTTTCATCCTTGCCTTTCACACGCACCGTGCGATACAACAAAGCGTCTCCGGCAATCTCCGTCTTGGCCAACCGCACGGGTTCATTCGAGTCCGGCGAGCCAAATAAAATATTCTCATCGCGGTGCAAACGCGCGTTCAACTTTGGCTCCGTGTCCACCATGCACGCGCCCGCACGTTCCCGCTCGCGGCGCAAACCCCAAGTCATGGCGGCAAGCAAATAACTTTTGCCGCTGCCTGGCGCGCCCACCACGCTAATCACCGCGCTGGGCAGTTCAATCATGGCCCGCGGAAATTCAATTCGACATCGCGGACACGCCACACGCGTGCAGCGCGCGCCCTCAGGATCAAGCGCCGCGCCACCCACATCAAATCGTGTTGGAAGAAATCGCAAATGGTGCTCGGGCCCCGCCACTGGATCACCCACAAGCCGCGCATCCTCGGCCACAAACAAGACCTCGCTTGGCGCAAATCCAACTCGACAACTTGGGCAATGCACGCGTTCCATGAGTTGGCGCGATTCTCTAAAAAGTTGATGTTTTTCAAGCGCTGAATGAACAGGCATAGCGCAATCCTACACACCAACGTGATTTTCTTACCTTGCTATCTTTTCAGTTCACACCCACCCCCACCGTGTTCAAAAACACACTCGCAGGTCTTGCTCACATGAATCAGAAACAGCCGTGTAAAATTGTTTTCTGATGTGGCTTGCAATATTCGCCTGCACAACAGCGCATGCCGATGAAGTGAGCGTCACACTGCAATCAGGCGAGGTGATTCGCGGCACGCTAATCAGCGAAGCCAACGGCGTGGTTGCAATCAAGCATGCAATTCTGGGCGACCTTAAAATAAACCGCGCAATGATCACGAACATTGCGCCCATTACCAATGCGCAAGTCACTACCACGGCATCCGCCAGCACGGCCGCCGCCCCCAGAAACAAGCACATTCTGAGTGGTTTTACCAACCCATACATCGACACCGACCTCACGCCGGTGTCCACTGCGCCAAACGATAGCGACGCATTGGCAAGTCGATCAATTCCGCACGCTGGCAGTTCACGATTTTTTTACAACGACTCCACAGGCGCATTGGATCACGGAAGTTTGTTGCGCACGCAACCCGCGCATGTTGAACCCGCCGTCGAGCCAATAGCAACGAACCCCTCCGATTGGAAGGCCCAAATCGAATTGAACGCCACGTTTGTCTCCGCTGACAACACGCAATTGGATTTACGAACCGCCGCGCAAGCGCTGCGCGAAACTGACGACGACCGATTCAAGGCCTACGCCGAGTACTACTTGCGAACGCTCTCATCAAGTTGTTCTGGCATTGGCAATGTCACGGACAACAACTTGCTCACCAACATCACCTACGACCGATTTCTCAATCCCACAAAGTGGTTGTGGTTCAGCAAGGGGCAATATCAATACGACGCCAATCAAGGCTGGGAAAATAGAATCCAAGGCTGGGGCGGAATGGGTTACCGATTCTTTGACGATCCAACATCTTTGTTGCTCACCGGCAAACTTGGAGTGGGTGCCACGCATGAATTCGGTGGCGTCGACACCACGCAGCCAAGTGGCTACGCGGAAATTGCGTTGGGGTGGCAAATCAGCGAGCGGCAAAAATTATCGCTGTCCACTTATATCGCCCCCGATCTCTCCAATTTTGAAAATTATTTTGTGCAAACCAGATTTGAATGGAGCATGAAGTTGGATATTTTCAGCGGCCTCAGCCTGATCACTGGCCTGCGCAATGATTATCAAAGCCAACCCAACAGCAATTCCAGCGGCAATGATTTCCGTGGCTATGCGGGCTTGAAATTGGAATTTTAATTTCGCGCCAAGATCCATTCACACGCTCATCTAGAAAATTTATTTCACACATATTTTGCAAACACATTTCACACCTCAATTCATAAAGGAACACACATGAAAATTATTGAAGAATGCGAATCGTTCGCGGTGAAGGGAAATGCCATGGACCTGGCCGTCGGCGTGATCATTGGCGCATTCCTGAACATGTGCCTTGAGTTCTTCATTGTGGCGTGGGCGGTGTTTCTGTTGGTCAAATGCCTGAACAAAAATCGCCAATATGAAGCCACAATTGCCAAAGCTGTAATGACGGCTCCCAACAAAATTCACTCTGACCATTGCAATTTCACTTGTTATTTACGTTTTTGCGCTGTGTCAGGAAAACTCATTTCACTTATTTTTGCAGGCCGAAGCCTTTCACACACATAAATATTTCATTTCTGTAAAGATTGCATCATGCCGCGCCATCAGACACCAACCTCTGAATTCTTGTTGGAAGAATGCAAGACCGCCTTGCAAACTTTGCAGGGCGCGCTGCTGTCTCTTATCAAGGCGTGCGGAGCCGATCAAGATCATGCCTTCGCCCTTTCACAGCGACTAGACCTGGATAAAAGTTTGGCGTGGCGCATTATGCGTTTCTCCAAAGAACACGATGTAAACCAAGCGGTTGAATATCTGCCAGGCGATTCGGGGCTGAACATCTTCATCAACAAATGTCAACGTGGTTCCAGCACCCGCGGCGCAAGCGACCGCGCGCAGAAGGCCACCGCAGATTTAAGTTCGCTGGCCAAGCGCGTGGGCGGAAGCCGCAGCGCATTTAAAAATATGTTGATGCAAGGGGGAGCGAATCCCGCGCGCTCCATGTCGCAAATCGCGCTGCGCAAGCAGGCCTTTATGGCCAATGAGGCTATCTGGGGTATTCGCGCAAGCGTGCGCTGGAAGTGTTGGATTCAGTTTCCCGCCAAGGACCCAACCAAAGTCCATCTGGTGCGCGGCGACGCGTTCATTGGCCTCACTCGTTTGCGCGGCAATGTGAGTTGGCCGCTGTATCGGCGCTCATTTTTTCATTACGCCAATAAAAAAATCAAACATCTGCAACCAACATCAACCGCGGTGGATAAAAAAACCAGCCATGATTTCCCGCTGCTCACTGGCTTCGGCACACTGACCGCCAAGGATTTCACGGCGAATCACACATCGACGGAATATGTTTGGTCTTTGCCAGCGGGTTCAATTGGCAAAGATGCCGCCACTGACTGCTTCTTTGGTGAAATTGTTCACACTGAATCCACCGAGCCGTTGGCCACGCTCACTCGACTTGATTTACCTGTGGAAGAAGCCGTGATTGATATTTTTCTGCACAACTCACTTCTGAAAAAAATTCCCATGCACGCCTATTTGTTCAACTGCATGACTGGTGGCGGAATGGGTGATCCAGAGCCCAACCGTGAAAGTGATCTCATGCCTTTGATTGAGGCCGTGGAAGTTTTGCCGCAGGCCGACCTCTGGCCCGTGAAATCCATGGCCATGTACAGCGCTGCCGCGGAAACTTTGTTCAATGCGCAACCATTTGCGCAAAGCGAATTCACGCTGCACCGAATCAGCATCAAGTATCCAGCCATTCCCACCGCGTTGGTAATGAAACTGTCCGACAAGCTGTAAAGAGCTTGCGTTTTTTGATCTTTATGCGCCATGAACAGCGCGCATAACGCGCTTGATTTCTGTGACCCACCCACACGCGCACTATTTTTTATGATCTTTATGCGTGATCAATGGGCGCCACCACACGAGTGGTTTTTGCGCAGCCACTTCCCAACTATTTTTTATGATCTCTATGCGTGATCAATGGACGCCACCACGCCCACAACGCTGCGCGTTCTTCTTGCGCAACCTCGCTGGCCTCCATGGCAAGCCACGCGAATTCGTCGATGCGTTTTTCACGCGCCTCGCCAGTGGTGTGATGCAATTTCTCCAGCACGGCGGCGGCGCGGTTCCACGCCGACATATTTGTTGGCAGCGGCAACGCGGCGATTTGCTTGGCTGACAATTTCAACGCGTGCGGCGAAAGCCCCGCGCCCGCGTGACGCCACCAAGCCTCCGCGCTGGTTGCCGGCGAAAGCACAACCGCAAGAATGCGCCACAAATCAGCGCGTTTATGCGGCACAACGCGAATCAACGGAACACTTGGCGCCATGTGGCCAGTGGCGTCCACCACCGCTTCAAGCGCCTTGGTCTGCACCGCAACCAACACCTTGGATCGCTTGGCGTCGGCAAGCCAATCCTTCATATATGGATCGTGGGCAATCGCGCGCTCATTGACCTCTGGGTGCTTCCATACTTTTCCAAGCAAGCGCACAGGTCGATCGCCCCACATGCAATGCGCCCAATCAATCAAGCCGGTGGTGACAATGCGAAGACCGTGGGAACTTTTAGAATCTTTAATGGCTCCGCGCAAGCCGTAATATTGATCGCGAAAATCGGCGGCTACGCGCGCGCGATCACCAATCACGCCGTGCGCGCGCTGCTTCACGCGCGGAACTCCGGCGTGCGCCGCCATGGCCGCGCTCCATCTTCCTTGCCACGCCGACCACGGCAATGTCAACGCGGGCAAAGGCAACACGCGCAGCGCATGTCCCAGCTTTTTCTTTGCAAACGCGCTTGATGTTGCGCTGGCCGCGCGCAGCGCATGTCCCAGCTTTTTCTTTGCAAACGCGCTTGATGTTGCGCTGGCCGCGCGCAGCGCATGTCCCAGCTTTTTCTTTGCAAACGCGCTTGATGTTGCGCTGGCCGCGCGCAATTCCGCGCTTGGTATTTTCGCAGAGCCTGTCGCCATCGCGGCGGAATTATTTTCCAAACTTACAAACGAAAGTATGGCCACATGGGTGGAGGCGCTGGCCCAGCGCTGGCGTTCAAAGTAAATGCATTCAAGTTGCGCCAACGCGCTCACGCGCTCACGCACCAAGTGCGCGTGCGCCGCGGACAACACGCTGATCGGTTCTATCATGGCCATGCGACCGCCGGGCTTCAGGGCTTGCGCGCCCAACAATAAAAACGCGCTGGCCATGTCGGCGTATCCGCGCACCGCGCCGTCAAAGCGTTGCACCAGTTTGTGCGCACGGCGTCGGTCCACCACGGTTGCGCCAATCAACTGATTTAGAAACGGCGGATTGCCAAGCACAATATCGAAGGCGCCTTGAAGATTTTTCTCAAACAACGCGTCGCCCACGCGCACTTGGCGCGAAAGTTGGCGCGACGCCGCGGGTGTCAAACGCAGAAAGTGCGCCAACCTTGTGCGCGCAATGGACACCGCGATTGGATCAATGTCAACGCCATGCATGCCGCGGGCAATAGCGGCCTTGGAGCATCCCGCACGAACCAATTCCCGCGCCGCGGCGATAAGCAAGTTTCCACTGCCACAGGCTGGGTCCAAAATAGTTGGGCACGCACGCGGCGCGCGCGAAGAATGTTTAGCAATTTTTATTCGCGGCACCTTTGCGCCCGTCGCGCCAACGCTTTTCGCCAGAGCAATCTCACGCTCTTTCAACCACGGCTTGATCGAAAGATCAACCAGCACCTCCGCCAGAAGCATGGGCGTGTAAAAGGCGCCAAGTTGCTTGCGGCGGCGCGAAGTTTTGCTGCCTTCGCCACTCGCCCGCCCTAGCGACGCCTCATACGAAACGGACAACCACTCTTGATCGTCACCAGTTTTAAATTGCGCGGCGCTCGCCGATGTCCTTGGCATGCGCGTGCAATCTATTCGCTAGCGCAACATTCTGCATCCATGTGCGCGCGTTCACGCCCTGCTGAAATAGCGTTAAACTTGCGCCATTCCTTGCAACAAGCACATTCATGAATTGGGGCGAACATGATCATGTATGAAGTCAAACTTTCAAGCGGCAAAATCATTGGCCCCTTCAATGCCGGGGATCTAAAAGAAGCGTTGCAAGATGGTCGCATCACAGGCGACGACTTGGTGCGACGAACCAATGGCGGCGAGTTCGTACCAATCCGTTCAGTGCGCGGATTAAAAGATTTAATTCGGCCAACGGGGAACGCGGGAACGCCTTCCCCCAGTTCGCCAACAAGTGCGGCACATGAAGCATTTGCTGCGCCACCACCACCGCATTCAACTTCCAGCTTTGGATCAAGCCCAGAATCCAGCGCGGCAACACATCCAACACCGCCACCACTTGACGCTGGCGACAAAGTATTGCGCGCCGCGTTCTCTATTGGTCGCTGGTTCTCAATTATTGTCATTTCTCTGTGCGCATTAAGCTTGGCCGGCGCCATTATTTTTTACATCATGAATTCCGGTTTCGATGCGCAACCCGCGCCCGTGAATCAAACCATTCGACCAGCCAGCACGCTTGAATTTATAGAAATCTGCCGCCTACCAACTCAAACCAATGCTCCTTCGGGCGGCGGTCAATCATCGAGTGGTTCATACAGCACCAGTGGCGTGATTGATACCTGTCAAAAATATCGTTCTCGCATTATTGAAATTACTCAAGCCCTTGGAATCACAAGCCCCACAAATGCAAGTGGAAAAAATGCTGGCGATGTCATCTGCGATTGGATTCAACAAATCCCCACCAACGACAAGGAACAATTTGTTGACGACTTCGTTGCCTTCGCAAAATCATTTCAAGCCACCACTCCCAAGCCCGCGAATTGCGACGGAGCCAGGGCGGCAACTTTCTTTCACGATGAATTCCTCGCGGCATTAATGGTGCGAGAGCAGCAAGAGAAGGCGGCGGCGATTGCGGCCGCTTTGGAAAATGCGCACCGACAAGCCATGCAACAATGGGCGGTCTATGCCGCCGCAGGTGCCGTGGCAAATTTACTGATCTTCCTATTCTTTCCGCTGCTCATTCAAATTGAAAGAAACACACGGGCCCACTGATCTGCCAACATGCAACCGCAAAGCTCGGCGCGCTTCGAGCCATTTCATTCTGGTGTTACACTTCATCTTCCTCGCGGGCGTAGCTCAGTTGGTAGAGCGTCAGCTTCCCAAGCTGAATGTCGAGGGTTCGAA
>SIAM01000007.1 GCA_009691785.1 Phycisphaerales bacterium | reverse complement strand
AGTGCGTCTGATAGTCACGACTGCTATCCCGATGAGAGTCCCAATCACCAAGTGACGCTAAGCAAGGCGTTCTATTTGGGTAAGACCGAAGTAACGCAAGCGCAGTGGGAAGCCAAAATGGGCAGCAATCCAAGCTATTTCAGTGGCAATGCCAACAACCCTGTTGAGCAAGTAAGTTGGAATGACATTGCTGGCTTTAACACTGCAACAGGTTTGCGCTTACCTAGCGAAGCGGAGTGGGAATACGCCTGCCGAGGCGGAACAACAACTGCGTTTCACAGCATGCCTGGCTACCCCAACGGCACCAATGATGAAGGGTTGCTTGGAAACATTGCGTGGTACAGCAGTAACAATTCACCTCATGGAACAAAGCCCGTTGCAGGCAAAGCCGCCAATGCGTTTGGTATGTACGACATGTCGGGCAATGTGTATGAGTTGTGCAATGATTGGTATGGAAGTACGTATTACAGCACAAGCCCATCTACGGACCCAGCAGGACCTTCGTCAGGTTCGTACCGCGTGCGGCGCGGCGGCGGCTGGGGCGGCTTCTCCTTCGGCTGCCGCTCGTCGTTCCGTAGCTACAGCGATTGCGACTACCGCGGCAACGGCATCGGCTTCCGTGTCGCGAAGAATCCGTTGGAATATGTGGCGCCGCCCGCGAAGAATCCGTAGTTCCCTTTACCCTTTGCTGATTCCTTGGAATCAGCTTCTATTTTACTTTTACCCTTTCACTTTTACCTCTCTGTCACTGCGCAAAATTGCAAGGTAAAGTAAACGCGTTCATGCAACCACAAAGCCAGAACAAAGACGCGGCCAAATCTGCGCCAGCAGATTTGGCCGCCGAAAAACTGCACATTCCAGTGGCGCAAAAAACCAAAGTCTCTCATCCAGTCACTGCCGGCGGGCGAGCCAGCGAGCCCGCCGCCGTGGTGTTGGCCAGCGATTTGTTGCGCTGGATTATTCCCAAGGTTGGAAAGTTTCCACGCACGGTGCGCTACGGACTTGGTTCGCGCATAGAAATGGCGCACATGGATGTGCTGGAAGAATTGTTGCACGCGCAATATGCACGCGGTGGTGATCGCGCGCGCAGTTTGGACATTGCCAATAGGCGCCTGCAGGTGGCGCGGCATTTGGCATGAAGAACCACTGCCGATAGGGCGAAGCGAACCACGGCCCGGACCAGTTGGCTGCGAAGCGAACCACGGCCCGGACCAGTTGGCTGCGAAGCGAACCACGGCCCGGACCAGTTGGCTGCGAAGCGAACCACGGCAAATCCCATGGCTGGTATAAAATCGGTTGCTTCAAGCGGCGTGGTGGGTGGCGCGAAGTCACGCGTGGCAAGCGGCGTCGTGCAGTGGAATTTGCGCGACAGGCTGATTTCAATTTAAAGAATCTCGCAGAAAAATAGCGAGGTTTTTTAAAGTGGTCGGGCCTCGGCGATACGGTGCGGCAATGGATTCACACGCGCATCAACTTCGCATTTTGATTGTCCGCGGGCAACGGGTTCTTCTTGATTCGGATTTGGCGCAGTTGTACGGCGTGCAAACGCGGGTGCTGAATCAAGCTGTCAAGCGCAACGCGGACCGCTTTCCCGTAGAGTTTGCATTTACCCTTAATCGTGCGGAAATAATGAGGGTATCACAATCTGTGATACCCTTGTTTTCGTTGAAATTTTCAAATAGCGTCTTGGTTTTTACTGAACACGGGGCGTTGCAAGCGGCCAGTGTTCTAAACAGTGCACGGGCAGTGCAAATGAGTCTTGGCATTATTCGTGCGTTTGTGAAAATGCGCGAGGAACTTTCCGCCAACGCCAGCATTCTGAAACGGTTGGCGGAGATAGATCAATCCATCTTTGCGCATGACGCGGCGCTTCGAGATGTCTATCAAAAACTTCTGCCGCTTTTGTTGCCGCCCATTCAGAAGCCAAAGCGCAAGATTGGATTCAATCGACAGCAGGAATAAATGTCTCTGCCAATAGTCAAACAAATGGGGTATTAAAGATTGTGATCTCAAGTGGTGCCAATGCGGTAAATTTTTGTACGCGCATTTTAATCAGCATGGACACCGCGTTGCATGCTTGCGCTCGTCAATGATTTGTTTGAGGAATCTTCATGAAAAAAGGCCGTGATTTTCTGGCGCGCGCTTTTGCGCGTCATGATGCGCTGCAACATGGGCCAGAGCAACACAGATGAAATGGCCGCGAGCGGTGGCGAGCAAGGCGCGGAAAGTCGCCGTGGCGGTCATTCGCTTGCTGCTGTTGCGAACGGTGGCGAGCGGCGTGTCGAGATGGTGCACGGCGGTGTTCGCGCCGCGCA
Organism: Phycisphaerales bacterium; assembly: GCA_009691785.1. Taxonomy (GTDB): domain Bacteria; phylum Planctomycetota; class Phycisphaerae; order Phycisphaerales; family SM1A02; genus SYAC01. The sequence goes on along the minus strand of SIAM01000007.1, from coordinate 60,335 downwards.
TACCAGCGTGTTTGGTTTTGCGCTTCGTGGCATTGACGCGGTGCCGTGCGAAATTGAAGTGGATGTCAGCGGCCAAGGCTTGCCGCGCACCACGCTGACTGGTTTGCCGGACGCGTCGGTGCGTGAAGCCGTGGAGCGCGTGCAAACTGCGGTGGCCAACACGGGTTTCGCGTGGCCGGGCGGGCGCGTGGCAATTAATTTGGCGCCCGCGGATTTGCGCAAGGAAGGTCCCGCCTTTGATGTGCCAATGGCGTTGTCGGTGTTGATCGCATCGGGCGCGTTGAAGCGCAAGAAGGGCGCGCGTGGGTTTGCGCTTGGCGGCGCGAGTGGTGGTGTGAGTGGCGTCAGTGGCGGCGTCAGTGGTGGGATGAGTGGCGGCGTGAATGGTTGCGCGAGTGGTGGTGTGAGTGGCGTGGCAAATACTTCGGCGCATGCAAGCGGATTTGGTCGCTTGTTGGCGGCGGGCGAGTTGGCCCTTGATGGACGTATTCGCCCTATTCGTGGCGCAATTTGCATGGCCATCTTGGCCAAAGAACTTGGCTTTGACGCGGTGTTGTTGCCCACGGAAAATGCGGCGGAGGCGTCCGCGGTCGATGGCATTCGCATACTTGCGGCGTCATCGCTGGCGCACGCGGTGGCGATTTTGTCCGGCATGCAAGACGCGCCCGCGCTGCAGGAAAAGATTTCTGTGGCGCGTGACATTGCCGCGATTGATTTCAGCCGCGTGCGCGGCCAAGAGGCCGCCAAGCGCGCGCTATGTGTGGCGGCGGCGGGCGGGCACAACGTGTTGTTGATTGGTCCCGCGGGTAGCGGAAAAACTTTAATGGCGCGCGCGCTTCCTGGCATTTTGCCGCCGCTTGATGTGGCCAGCAGCATGGAGGTGACGCGCATTCATTCGTGCGCCGGCGTGTTGCCGCCGGGTGAGGGTCTTATGCGCGCGCGGCCCGTGCGATGTCCGCATCACACGGCCAGCACGGCGGCCATGGTTGGTGGCGGCAGCAATCCGCGGCCCGGTGAAGTGAGTTTGGCGCACGAGGGCGTTTTATTTTTGGATGAGGTTGCGGAGTTTCCCCGCAGCGTGCTTGAGGCGCTTCGCGAGCCGCTAGAAGATGGGTTTGTCACGGTCAGTCGCGCGCGAGGAACAGCGCGATTTCCCGCGCGCGCGTTGTTGATTGCCGCCATGAATCCAACCGCCCGCGGCGACATGGGGCAGGGTTCGCGCCGCGCCGTGGAGCAATATTTGTCGCGCCTCAGCGGCCCCGTGATTGACCGCATTGATTTACATGTTGAAGTGCGCGCGGTTTCTTTCGCGGCGTTGTCTGGCACGCGCGCGGCAACCAGCACCGCCGAGTTGCGCGAGAAAGTTCTAGTTGCGCGCGCCCGCGCCGTGAATCGTCAAGGTGAAACGCCCAACGCGCGTTTGGTTGGCGCCGCGCTTGATCGCGTTGCCGTGCTTGATGATGAAAGCAGATCCATTGTGCAACAGGCCATGACCGAACTTGGTTTAAGCGCGCGCGCGTATGACAAAATTCGCCGCGTGGCGCGCACCATTGCGGATCTAGATGGCGCTGAATGCATTCGCGCGCAAGATATTGCGGAGGCGGTTCAATATCGAATACTGGATCGCTTCCGTCCCAATTCGGAACCACTGATGGCTGGAATGGGAATGTAATCCACGCCTGGCGTGAAACTGTGCGCGCATTTTCCGTGAAGCGATGGCTGATGCTTTCGTGCTTGGAAAATCAATCCACGCCTGGCGCGAAACCGCGGCGCATGGTGTTCTCGCAAATCGCGCGCGGCTCCGTAAATTGCAACAAGTAGTCGGCGCCGCCGGCCTTGCTTCCCATGCCGCTCATGCCAAAGCCGCCGAATGGTTGACGTCCAACAAGCGCGCCAGTAATTCCACGGTTGATATATAGATTGCCCACGCGGTAGTCGCGCTTGGCTTTCTCAAGATTGCTTGGCTTGCGTGAATACACGCCGCCGGTGAGTTTGTACGCAGTGGCGTTGGCAATCTTCAAAGCCTCATCAAAATCGCTCGCGCGAATAACGGCAAGCACGGGGCCAAATATTTCCTCGTTGGCAAGGCGGTGCTCGGGGCGAATTCCACTGAAGATAGTGGGGGAAACAAACGGTTTTCCAACGCGCTCTTCCAGCCCCGCGGGCACGGGCAACTGCAACTCAAGTTTGCCTTCGCTCTTGCCAATCTCAATATAGTGGCGAATTTTATTCGCGGCCTCTTGATCAATCACTGGTCCAACATCGATGTTCGGCAACATTGGATCGCCCACGGTCAAGCAACGCGTGGCCTCAACAAGCCTGTGCAAGAACGCGTCATGCGCGCTGTCCACCACGATCACGCGACTGCATGCGGAACATTTTTGCCCGCTAAAACCAAACGCGCTTTGGCGAACGCCAAGCACCGCCTCATCAAGGTCGGCGCTGGCGTCAACAATGATTGCGTTCTTGCCGCCCATTTCGCACACAACTTTTTTCACCACTTCTTGCTCCGGCGTGACCACGCCGCACGCTTGAATAATGTCAAGGCCAACTCCCTTGCTGCCGGTGAACGCGATCAACGCCACGCGCGGATCGCGCACCAACGCCGCGCCAACTTCTTCGCCAGGGCCGGGCAAGAAAGCCAGGCACTCGCGCGGAACTCCCGCGCTCCACAAAATGTCGCACATGATCTTTGCAATGCCCACGGTTTGTTCCGCGGGTTTCACCGCCACGGTGTTTCCAGTCACCAGCGCGGCAACGGTCATGCCGCAACAAATAGCCAGCGGAAAATTCCACGGACTAATCACGGCGCACACGCCGCGCGGTTGATAGGTGATTTCATCCAATTCGCCCACGAAACGGCCCAATCTGGCGCGGTCAAACAGACCAGCGGCTTGGCGCGCGTAGTACTCGCAGAAATCAATCGCCTCGCAAATGTCGCCGTCGGCTTCGCGCCATGTCTTGCCAGCCTCGCGAATTATCACGCCGCACAATTCGTCGCGGCGAGCGCGCATGGCGGCCGCGGCCTTCACCAAAGTTTCGGCGCGCTGCGTGAATGGCTTGTCGCGCCACGCGGGATACGCCGCCGCAAGCAAGCCAACGGCGTCGCGCGCGGTTTGCGCGGAGACATTTTTAATTCCAACAGGCACGCTGGCTTTGCTAATGGCCGCCGCGAATTGTTCGCGCGCGCTGGACACGGAAAAGTTTCGGTACGGTTCGGTGAAGAACGCGCGTCCATTGCCAACATCAGGGTGCGAGTGCGAAAGTTTGTGCTTGTCCGCGGCCTGCGCCAGACGCTCTTGCTCTGTTTTGTTGTGAGCCGCGGAAATCTTTTCGTGCGGCGAAGCCAACAGCACCGACACATCGGCGTTGTCCATGAAGCCAGCCTTAAGCCAACTTTCATTGCTGGTGTTCTCCAAAAGCCGGCGCACCAAATACGCCATGCCCGGAATCATTTCACCCACTGGGACATATTCACGAATGCGCAAACCCATTTGCGAAACCGCAAATTTCAAAGCGTCCGCCATGCCGTGCAACATTTGCAACTCAATGGCGGCGGGGGGCAAGCCCAATTGCTCCGCCGTTGCCAATGTGGCCGCAATACTGCGCGCATTGTGGCTGCCCAGCGCCAACTTGGTGCCGCCGTCGCCAACTTTGCGCGGGCAATGCTGCAAGAAAATTTTCTGCATGCGCTCAAAGCACGCGTCGGTTTCAACCTTTGTTGCCCAGACCGGACACGGCCAACCTTGTTGCTCCGCATGAATGGTTTCGTAATCCCAGTACGCGCCCTTGACCAAACGCACCGTGACCACGCGGCCACTTTTCTGCGCCCACGATGCAATGCGGTGCGCGTCATCATCGCCGCTGCGCAAATACGCTTGCATGGCAAGCCCTGCTTCAAACGGAATCTCTTGGCAACAACGCATGAACAATTCAAGCGTGAGATCCTTCAGCGCGAATTGCTCCATGTCAAAGTTCACCAGCACCTTGTTGGCAACGGCCGCCTCCAGAATTGGGCGCAGCGCTTTCATTAAGCCTTTGATGCAACTTTCCGTATCAATTGGATCGGTGCGCGCGTACAGCGACGAAATTTTTATGCTGACATTGGTGCGCGCGATGGGACCCAAGTGGTCGCGCTCCAGTTGATCGTTGCTCGGCCACGCCGAAACGGCCTGCGGCAAGTTGCGGATTAAATCAAGATATTTCGCCTGATATGCGGCGGCTTCCTCGTCGCTCACGCACGATTCACCAAGCAAGTCCACGCTGAACGCCACGCCGTCTTGCCACATTTTTTTCAACTGCGGCAATGCGCTGTGCGCGTCCGTGCCCGCGATGAACTTGCTGGCCATGCCCGTGATTTGATTGCTCATGGTCTTGGTCATCAAGCCCTTGGCAAGTCCGCCAGCTTTCAAACCCAGGTCAAGCCCGGGCGGCAACTTCACGCCTGGTTGTGTGAGATAGTCCGTGAGATGTTCGTGCACTTGATCCGCTGTGCGCAACATGGGAAACGCGTCCACAAATCGAAACAGTTGAATCTTGAACGCCTCGTCCTTCATGGACCAGTCCATAAGTTTGTCCGACCAAAATTGCGCGCTCAGAATGCCCGACTTGTTGTTGCGCGAACGCGCCAGAATGTCGGCGCCTTTGGCTTGTATCAACGCCTCAAGAATTGGATCGGCGCTGGCCGCAACATGAAATGCGGGGGCAACTTTTAGACGACGCTTGGAAAATAATCCCATAGAAATTCATTCTAGATGCATCCGCCCACGGATTCCTGCCCATCAAGTGGTGGATTGTCGGAATTTCAAAATGGCCCCGATTTGCCTGCTTAGAAAGGCTTTTCCACTTGCACTGTGTTCCTATCCACGGTCAACGCATATTTGCAATTGCATGGAGGGGTCGCTCACGCTGGCGCGAAAACGGCGCGCAACTTTGTGGCCGCAACTTTGTGGTTTAGTGCACCGCGGCAATGGCGCGCTCGTACACGGCGTCCACCTTGGCGGCGGCGCCATCCCAAGTAATGCCGCGCACTTCAAAGAAGCCGCTGTCGCGCAATGTTCGCTGCAGTGGCGGATGGCGCAACACGGCAACAATCTTGTTGGCCATGTCGTCGATGTCCCAGAAATTGCACTTCAAGGCGTTGGTCAGAATTTCACTCACGCCACTGGTGCGGCTAATCAACACGGGCACGCGGTGGCCAAGCGCCTCCAGCGGCGCAATGCCAAACGGTTCGCTCACGCTTGGCATGACATACAAATCCGCCATTGCAAAAACTTTTGGAATGTCCTTGCCGCGCAAGAAGCCGGTGAACAAAACCTTGTTTCCAATTCCCATGGACGCCGCCATTTCAATCATGCGTTGCGCTTGGTCGCCGTTGCCGGCTACCACAAACTTCACATGGTCCATGACATCCAGCACGCGCTTGGCAGCGCTGATGAAATACTCCGGACCCTTTTGCATGGTAATTCGCCCAAAATACAGCACAATTTTATCGCTGCGCTTGATGGGCTCCGCGCCCACACCGGAGGGATCAAGGTCCACGCCGTTATAAACAACATCCACCTTGTTGGGGTTCACGCCGTAGCGGTTCACCACCAAGTTGCGCGTGAGCATGCTTACGGTGATCACGCGAACCGCGCCGTGCATTCCGCGGCGCTCAATGTTGTACAGCGGTTGATTCACATGCTCGCCCGAGCGGTCAAACTCCGTGCTGTGCACATGCACAACCAGCGGCTTGCCCGTTGCGCGCGCAATGGCAAGGCCCGCCGGATATGTCAGCCAATCGTGCGCGTGGATCACATCAAAGGCAACGCCACGCGTGGCTTGCAAACAGAAGCGCGCGTATTGCTCGCTCTCTTGAATTAAGTTTCCGCCGTAGTCCGCGCTGCTGGCGCCGCGCGCCTGAATTTCTTGATTTATGCCCGCACCGGATTCCGGAAGCGCTTCCATCATTGCCAACTCATGCGTGAGCCACGTGCGCGTTTGCGCGCTCATCCATGTTGGCAAGTTCAATGTTTTGCGCAGCGCCGCGGAGCCTAGTAATGTTTGCACCGTCATATTGGCTTGGCTAGAAACATAGGGCGCGCTCACGCTTGTGGGCACGGAAATAACATTGAATCCAGCGCTTTTTGCGGCTGCGGCAACATCGGCGGGCCGCACCGTCTGCTGCATTACCTTGCTGATCAACTCCGTCGCTTGATTGACAATATCGCGCTCCACGCGCTCTCTTTGCACGGCTTCAGGCGGCGGAAGCGATGGATGCGGCAAGTCCGAGCCCGGCGAAAGCATGTGCACATGGCTGGCAAATTGGCCATCAATATGTTTTGGCAACACAAAGGTCACGTCATCGCCGCGGCGGTCAAGCGCCTTGGTTAATCCATAGCACGCAGTGCCCAGGCCACCCGTGATGAACGGTGGAAATTCCCAGCCAAGCATAAGCACGCGTCGCCCCATGAATCAGTTGTCCTCTTCGCCAGACATGTCGCCCAAGTTTCGAAACGCCGCTTCATACGCCAGCAGCCATGTGGCCACAATGGACGCATCGCCGTTGAGTGAATCATTTTGCAACGGAACCCTGTTCACAAAAACATATTCGCGCTGTTCGCTGCGGAAATGTTTTGGCGCCTCAACTTCAAAGTCGGAGCCAAGTTCAACCAGTTCATCCTCAATCAGCTCTTCAAGTGGATCGCCAAAGTGCATCAAGTCAGTCTCAATGCTTTCACTTAGCCAACGGTCGGGAGTGCTCAAGCTCACGGTCCAATGTCCATTGTGTGGTTGCACCAGATACCACGCCTCCTCCTTCACATCGCGGGCGCGGCAACGCAGCAAATCGCCGCGCACCTCCACGGAGCTGAAGACGTTTCGATCGCGCGCAATTTCCGCGACACTTTCCAAGAATTCCCGAACATTTTTCATCATGCGCCAAATCCTTTCATACACTGATGGGAGGAAGATTGTAACCAAAGTTCAACTGAACACAGTCTTTACACTTCGAGCGCCCAAGCGCTTGACCATGACGCTCAATCACTCCGCGAAAGCTTTGCCATGAACGCCAAACAAGGGACAACCGAAAAAATCTGGACCACGCGCGAATTGCTGGCGTGGATGACGCCGTTTCTCACGGCAAAGAAAATAGATTCGCCACGCGTGGGCGCTGAAATGTTGCTTGGCCATGTGTTGGGTTGCGATCGCACCCGTTTGTACATGGAGTCCGACCGCGTGGTGGACGCGGCGCAACTTGCGCGCTTGCGTGACTTGGTTCGTCGCGCCGCGGAGCATGAGCCCGTGCAATATTTGGTTGGTGAAACTTGGTTCTATGCCAAGCCATATTTCGTGGATGGCAGCACGCTGATTCCGCGGCCAAGCACCGAGCGCGTCACTGAACTTGCCGTGGCGTGGGCGCGGCTGACGGGGCAAACTTCTTTGCGCATGTTAGATCTGTGCACGGGTTCGGGTTGCGTTGTGGTCAGCGTGGTCAGCGCGTTGGTTACGCCCAAGCGCAACAACTATGAGCCGCCAGTTGCGGCAATGGAAGTTTCAGCTTTGGCCAGCGACTTGGTTCCCGCCGCGCTTGTGTTGGCGGCGCGCAACGCGGCGCGCCACGGCGTTCAAGCGCGCGTGCAGTTTTTCGCGGGCGATTTGTTTGAAACCATTCCCGCCGCGCAGCAGGGCACATTTGATTTGATCACCGCCAACCCTCCATATATAAGCGACGCGGAATGGGAGCAATGCGCGCCAAATGTGCGGCTGCATGAGCCAGCCACGGCGCTGCGCGGCGGTTCCGATGGTTTGCATGTGATCAAACCGCTTCTTGAAAATGTCGCGCAGTGGTTGCGGCTTGGTGGCCGATTGTTGCTGGAAATAGCGGCTTCCCAAGCCGCGGTCGTGGAGCGCTTGACGCGCGCCAACACGCAACTTGTTTTTCACGGCGTTGAAAATGACGGCGACAATTTGCCGCGTGTGTTGGTTGCTGATCGCGTGGAGTAGGTATTGCAAGACAGTCGCAACCAATGCGCCTTCTCAATTCGCGGCGGCACTGTCTAAAATTTATTTCACAAACCAGTCGGCGGCGGCGTGACAATGGCTTTGCAAGCCTCATCAAGAAGTTGCTGCGCTTGAAATGGCTTGAACAAAAAGCAATGCAGGCCTTCCTGGCTTGAACGCACAATTGAATGATTCGGGTCGTAGCCAAAGCCCGTCATTAAGATCACAGGTGTCTCCGTGTCAATGGCTTTGGTGGCGCGGAAAATTTCGTAGCCATTGCGATCGGGCAGGCGCACATCGCTGAGCACAAGTTCAAACGGCGCGTTTTTATTTTTGGCGGCCTCCAGCGCCAGCAACGCGGGCTCGCCGCTGGCAAACGAAGTCACAATGGCGCCTTGTTGACTTAAAATTGTCACAATCGCCTCGCGAATTCCGATCTCATCGTCCACAACCAACACGCGCCGGCCCGCAAGTTTGGGTTGTTGTGAACCGGCGACGGAAATTCTGTCCACTCCAAGCACGCCCTTGAAACCTTCCGTGGCATTTTGCAATCGCTTCTCCAAAGTAGCCACGCAATCCTCCATTTGTCCCAGCGCCAACAAACCCGCGCTGGTGTTGGACATATTGTCGCGCAAGGAATCAAGCGACTCGCGCAATGTTCGCACCGGAATTGCAATTTCTTCTTGCACACTTCCAGTGATGCGCTGATTGGTGGTGTATCGCTCAACAATCAGCATGTCCAAAATGTTCAGCGCCATGGCCACATAGCGGCCATACAACTCAAGAAGAAATTGGTCCTCCTCCTCAAAGGCACGCGGGTCGCCGCTTTCCAAATTAATGGTTCCGACAACGCGGTCATGCAGCAGCAGCGGCGTGGTCAACGAGCAGCGACAGTTGGGCAAGCCAGATCGGTAGCGCGGATCATTCGCGGGGTCCTTGCAGAGATAACTTTGACCGGTGCTTGCGACATATCCGGTGATGCCCGCGCCATCAATATCGGCGCGCATTTGCTGGCCAATGGGCAGCGGCGCAATGCCGCGGTGCAACACCAATTCCAACACGCGCGTTTTGCGATCAAGCAAGCGCACTTGATAATTGGAGGCCGCGAACAGTTCGCGCAAGGCTTGCTCCACACGGCTTTCCAGCAATTTCAATCGCTCCGCCACATTCAGCGGATTCACAATCACCGCGTCCAAATTCAACATCATGTCGCCGGCGTTGTCCACCTGTTCAATGCGGTCAAATAATCGCTGGCGCGGCGTGACATTCACCAGTGTTGCCACGGTGTGATCACCCTGACCAGCCACTACTAATTTAGAAACGGCAACTTCGAATGTTTTTGTGCCGCTGCGAAAGCGGCGCAAGTGGCTGGTGCGCTCGCTCTTTGCCTCGCACAAAATATCGCGGCATGTGTCCGCGAATCGGCGCATCACTTCGGGCGTCTGCGCCGCAAGCCTACCGCTCATCCACACAATTTCGCCGGCGGTATCGACCACGCCCACCCCATCCACCAAACCTTCAAGCAAGGTTGCGGCGTCAAAGGTTCCAGAGTTGTGGATCTTGGCGGTCATGATTTCAGTCTCAATCACAGTCTAGGGGACGCCAACCTTTACGAGAAGGTTTACACTATGTATTCAATCGGTTTCATAATGATTGTTGCTCAAGATTTATTCAAGAAATTCGCATCGCGCCCCGCAATTGATGGCGTCAGTTTTCAAGTGCCTGCAGGAAGCATTTGTGGTTTTCTTGGTCCAAATGGTGCTGGAAAGAGCACTTCAATGCGAATGCTTGCGGGCGCGTTGGCGCCGGATGGTGGCAGCGTGATGATTGATGGCGCCAATGTGTGGACGCAACCGCGTGTGGCGCGCGCGCGCGTGGGTTGGTTGCCGGAGTACGCGCCCGTGCAGTTGGACGCAAGCGTGGAGGAATTTATTCAGTGGTCGGCGCGCATGAAGGGAGTTGTAAAAAATTCCGTGGCGCACTTCGCGGAGCACGCCATGGGTCAGTGCGGATTGCTTGATGCGCGCGCGCGCTTGTGCGGCGAGTTGAGCCGCGGATTTCGCCAGCGCGTTGGTTTGGCGGCGGCGCTGGCTTCGCGGCCCAAAGTTTTGCTTTTAGATGAACCCACGGCTGGACTTGATCCCGCGCAGGTGCTTGCGTTTCGCGAATTGTTGCAGTCGCTCAAAGGTTCCGTGACCGTGTTGCTTTCCACGCACGTGCTGGCGGAAGTGGAGGCCACATGCGATCGACTGATAGTGCTTGACCGCGGCCGCGTGATTGCAACAGGTTCACCGCACGAGGTGCGTTTGAAATTGGGCGTGGCCGCCACGCTTGAGATAGAAGTCAACGATCCAGCGCGCGCTGAAGTGGCCATTGCGGAGGCTGGTTTGCATGTGCAATCGCGGCGCGTGCTTGACGCGCCGTGGCACGCCATGACGGCCAAGGGCAATGTCACGCTTGCGGCGCGCTCGGTGCTTTCGCAATGTTTGGCGCGCGATGGTGTTGCAGTGCGCCGCATGGATGTGCAGTCGGGCGCGCTTGAAGAGGCGTTTCGGCAACTGGCTTTGGAGGCTTCGTGAAAATGATTTCACGCATCAGCTCTTTATTTGCGGGGCGCAATTATTTGCGGCTCTATTCACAAGCAAAAGCGCCGCGTGAAGTGGGGGCTTTATGAGCGGATTCACCGTGGCTTTCCATAGGGAATTGCGCTCGCTTGTGGCCACGCCATTGGTGTGGGGCGCGGCGGCGGCGGTTGCAATTCCAGCTGGCATGGGCTTTGCCTTTGGCGGACTTGTTGCGGGATCGGTGGCGGACTTGTCGCGCGCAATTGGAATTTCACTGTGGTGCGTTGGCGCCGCGGCTTGCGCATTGGCGGCGCGCAGTGTTCCAAGCGAGAGGCGCGCGGGAACTTGGGACTTAACGCTGGCATCCTCCATCAATGTTGCAACCGTGTTGCACGCAAAGTTCGCAGCCGTTGCCGTGGCAAGCGCCGCGCTGGTTGTTCCTATTTTCTTGCAGGCGATTGTGTTGTCCACGGTGGCTACGCCATCATGGAGCGTCATCACATGCGGCGCGCTTGGGTTGTGGTTCATTATTGTCGCTGCAAGTGGAGTTGGCTTGTTCGCGGGAGTTGTGGTGCGCTCAAATGCCGGAGCCATCGTGGCTTCATTGACCGCCATCGCGGCGTGGATCGCGCTTTGTCGTGGCGGGCAATCATTGCATTGGCCGGCAATCGCATCGGCCGCGTTCGCGCTGGATCCACTGCGCCGCGGCGAAGATTTCACGCGCGGCACGCTGGATCTTGGTAGCGCCGTGGCCTTGCTGGCCATGGGTGTTGGCAGCGCGTGGTGCGCTGGCGCGTGGGCAATAAATGATGCCGAAATGCCTACAAAACGCAGGGAATTGCGGCGATTTGTCATGTGCGCCGGGGTGTTCGTCGCGGTGGTGGCCACTGTGATCGCCGTGCGTGGAGCGGGCGCACCCGCCGCGCGCGTGGAAGCATCGACAATGTTCAGCGGCTCATTGCAATCTGCCACCAAGAAGTTCATGGCCCAATGCGCGGCGCCAATGAACATTACATTGTTGTCCGCAAAAGGAAACGCCGACGCAGCGGCATTGCGCAACGCGCGCACGGTGTTGGCGCGTGCCTCTGGCGGAGTGCTTGCGGATGGAACACTTCTGAATTGCCAAGAATTTGATTCGCTTGAACTTGCCGACGCCGAAAAAAGCGCCGCGATGTTTGAGATGATTGAAGCAAGCGAGTCCAAGAATGTCAACGCATGGCGACAGGCCAACGACAAAGGGTTGGAGGCGTTTCGCTCCATTGAAAGTTTCGCCGACGCATCGGTCGCGCAAATTCAAACGCTGGCAAATGCTCTTGCCAAAGATGACACGGCCCGCGTCAAACTAGAGGCTTTCGCCGCGGCCATGAACAAGACCGCTTCGCAAGGACATGTGGTGCGTGAGGCAATTTCACAATTGGCAACGCCCACGGCAGAGCAACCGCTGGGCAATGCGGAAGGGGCCGGGCGCAAGTTGGCAAATGAATTGAAGTGGTGGTCAAGCACGCTTCAGGAAGTCGCAGATATTGCAGGAAATAGGCTGCAAAACCTAACGCCAGCCCTGGCTACGATCACGCGCCAAACTCAGCGAAATTGTGCGCGCCACGCCGAGCAAGCCAAAGCCGCGCAAGATCAAATTGATCAACTTCCACCACTGCGGCTTTCTGAAGTCGCCGCGGCGATGCAATTTCCACCCACGATTATTGTGAGTGGTACAAAGGGTGTAGCCGCCATCCCCGCTTGGCAAATGCGTAGTAGTGTGGATGCGACCGAGCTTGCATTGGCGGAGGCCATGCGCTGCGCCGAGGGCGCGCCACGAATCGCGGTCACCATTGTTCACTCACAAACAACATCACCGCTTGACAGTGTTTCTGGTGGCGGCGACTTATCCCTTATTGTCCAATCGTTGCGCGCCGCGAGAATTGAAGTGGATCAATGGAATCCAGTCAATGCGACTCGACCGCTGACTCAGGGAGTGAAGCGGGTGTGGATAGTGGTTCCTCCACTTGATCGCAGCGCGCAAGAACCAGACCCCGCCGAGATCGCGTTGTTGGCGGCAACACGGCGCCTTATGTCTGAAGGCGAAAATATTTTCGTAACCGCCACTCCAAATCCATTCGCCGCCATGGGAATCAGCGATCCTTGGGCCGATCTTTTTCAATACGCTGGATTGCGCGCCAAGAGCGGTCAAGTGGTGCTGGATCTTGGCGCCCGTTCTGAAAACATCAAGGAATTGCGCAATTTCGTTGAGTTTTCAGGTAGCGCAATGGGGCATGGCGCGTCCATTGCCGCCGCCAATGAAAATTTGTTGTGGCCCATGCCAATTCCAATTGAAATCACCAAGCGCGACTCGTGGACGGCGACCGCGATTGAATTCATTCCGCCAGCGCCACAGCGGTGGATTGAAAATGATCCACGCGTGGTGAGCCGTTCCATGGAAGCGGCTCCCGAAGAAAAAGTATTCACGCAAGGAGTTCCTGTATTGGTCGTGGCGCAGCGTGATGACGGCATTCGTATCGCAATCTCGGGTGGTCTTTCCTGGTTGCTCACGCTTCATAGCGGCATAAGCGATGGCGACATGCGCGCTCTGCGCTATCCAGGCAATCGCGATCTTGCCATTGGTGTCATTCGGTGGCTTGCTGGCAGCGAGCCAATTTCAACCGTGGCGGACCCTGGACGCGTTCCAGAACTTGGCGAGCAAGCGCGCGTCATTCTGAGCGCGTTTAGTTTGGTGGCTATTCCACTTTCAATGGCGCTCACTGGAAGCCTTATTTGGAAATCAAGGAAGCGCCGATGAGATTCATTCCTCAATTTTTAAAACCGTGGCTCGTCGCTTTGTTGGCCATCATGTTGGGCTGGCTCTTGCGGGCAAGTTCTGGAAATACAAGTCAGGCGCAACTTGTATTTGATATTCCGGTGGACTTGGTTTCTCACATTGAGCTTCAAAAAGCAGGTAGAACGCTTGTGTTTGATCGAATTGGCGATGCCTGGCAGCAGACGCAGCCCTATGTTCAGTCAGCCAATCCGGTGGCAATCCGCAAAATGGTCGTGGCCATGGCGGAGGCGCGCTTGTTGCAAGTTTCGCCGCTGTCTCAGTTGCCTGCGCGTTCTGGTTTGGACGACAGCGCGCCCAACATTAAAGTTACTTGGCCAAATGGCAGCGCAACCTTGCGAGTTGGAAAAAGTCATCCCGCTGGTTTGGCATGGCTGGCCGATATTCAGAAAAATATTGGCGGTCCGGGCTCCAGCGAAATGCATCACCTACTTGTGGATGGCGACCCTGTGCAACTTCGTAGCGCCAGACTTTTTGACCGCTCGGGCGCGGAAAGTGATCGCGTGATTTTGCAAGCGAACTCTGGAACCAAGCGCCTAGAAATTGTTCTTCAAAAGAAAGATGGACGTTGGTCTTTGATCGAGCCCATTGAAGCGCGCGCCGACAATATCGCGGTGGCGGATTTTCTAGAAGCCGTCGCGCGCCTTGAGCATGAGGGCTTTGTCGATGACTCGCCAAAAGATCTCGCGCTGTTTGGTTTAATGCAACCCGCCGCCACGATTGCAATTCGCTCCCTTGATGTTTCAAAAGGCGCTGTCACCGAGGAAATTTTAGAAATCGGTGGCGATGGCGCCGCTGGTCCGGGCGGGCGCTTTGGCAAGCGCCACGACAGGCCAGGCGTATTTCAGCTTGAAAAACGTGTGCTTTCCACACTTTTTCCGCCTAGTGCCGCCTTCATTGATGCCACCATGTTGGGCGTTGATCCCGCCGAGATCAAATCCATCGCGTTGCAAAATGCAAGTGGTGAACCAACGGCGCAACTTGTTCGCAACGTCACGCAGTGGCAACTCACTCTTGCCACGCAACCCGCCACCGCGCAATCAAGCAACACCCAACCCGTCACCACTGGCACGGCGACCACTGAAGTCACAAGCACCCAACCCGCCAACATGCAACGCATTCGAGACTTGCTGCAAACATTGTGCGCCGCGCGCGCCACTGATCTTGCCACTGAAACGATTCCTTTCAATATGACCGTTGCAAAAATAATCGTGACGCTTTCCAGCGGCGCCACCATTCAGTTGGATGTTGGAAAAGATTCGCAAGGTCGCTGGCTTGTCGGCGACGGCGAAAACTTAACGCGGGTTTATCCAGCCACGCTTGCGTTTCCAATTGAGCCAGCGCTCTTTGGGTCCTCAAATCGATAATGCAGCAGGGCGTCCTGGTCGCGTCGGCGCACAGAAAGCAGACGCACGGAAATAGAATCATGAATTGAAAGGGGCGAAAGCCCGCGCGCGGGATGAATGGCTTCGCGGTCGCCCAAAACTTTTGGCCCCACAAAAACCCAAGCCTCGTCGATTACATTTTCTTTTAGTAGCTCACCAGTCAGTCCGCCGCCGGCCTCCACCAGGACCGTGGACACTCCATATTCCTTGCGTAAAGCAGCCAAAAGTCCACGAAAATCTGAGTGCTGTTTCATGCACCCCACGCCCAAATCGCCCAACGCGCGCCGATGCTCTGAGCGTTCTGAAAAAGATTTCGCCAGCGTGGCCACAACCGTCTTGTATTTTCGCGCGGTTTGCACCAACGCCGCGGTCAGCGGCAGCGCCAACTCCGGATCAATCACCACGCGAATGGCGTTGCGCCTTAAACGCACTTCGCGCGCGGTCAGTTGCGGATCATCGTGCATCACTGTTCCAATGCCAGTCAAGATTGCGTCCACTCGGCCGCGCTCGCGGTGCACCATGCGGCGACTGCGGTCGCAACTGATCCACTTGGAGTCATAATCGCGAGTGGCCACGCAACCATCAACGGTTTGCGCCCATTTAGCCATGACCCACGGCAAACCTGTTCGCACACGCTTCACAAACGGCGCGTTCAACTCGCGCGTTTCGTCGCACTCCAACAAATGTGTTTCAATTCCATAGCCGCGCAATTTTTCCGCGCCACCAGCCGCGTCGGGATTTGGATCCGTGCAACCGTACACCACGCACGCCACGCCCGCGTTCTTCAACGCGTCAACGCAAGGCGGTGTGCGGCCAACGTGCGCGCAGGGTTCCAGCGTCACAATCGCCGTGCCACCGCGCGCCTTTGCGCCCGCGCGCTTTAATGCATCCACTTCAGCATGAGCACCGCCAATTTTGCGGTGATAGCCCCAGCCGACCATATTCTTTTTAGCGTCCAAAATCACGCAACCCACCATGGGGTTCGGCTCCACAAATCCATGCCCGCGCACAGCCAGTCGCGCCGCAACTTTCAGCCAAAAAAGCCAAAGATCCGTCCCAATTTGGACATCGGGGCGGATCGTGTTCAGTGTGCTCTTCGGCATGGCGCCGTCAGCGAAAGGTCAAGCCTTCGCCAACACTTCATCCTTTAAACGCTCAGGCATGATGCGATAGGTGGCTGGTTCCATCACGCTTGAAGCGCGACCCTGGGTCATGCTGCGCAGCGTGGTGGCGTAGCCGAACAATTCCGCAAGTGGAACTTCCGCGGTGATCATTCGTGTCACGCCGCGCAATTCACTGTCAATAATTTGACCGCGTCGGCTGGCGATATCGCCGGCCACGTTTCCAAAGAATTCGTCAGGTGTTGTCACGACCAACTTCATAATTGGCTCAAGCAACGCCAATCCAGCGCGCGTGCATGCTTCACGGAACGCAAGAGCGCCCGCTTGTTCAAACGCAATCTGACTTGAATCGACATCGTGGTACGAACCAAACACAAGTTGGCAACGCACGTTGATCACTGGATAGCCACCAAGAATTCCGCTGGCGGCCGCTTGACGCGCGCCGTACTCCACGCTTGGAATAAATTCACGGGGAATAGAACCGCCGCTGACCTTGTCTTCAAAGACAACGCCATTCTTCATTACAAGTTCTGCGGCCTCGGCCTCTTCCTTGGTCATTGGGGACACGGTCACAACGGCGTCGCCGTATTGACCGCGACCACCGGACTGCTTCTTAAACAGACCGCGAATGTCCTTCGCTGTTCCAATGATGGTTTCGCGGTAAGCCACGCGTGGCTTGCCAACGGTCACATTCACTTTCATGTCGCGAACCAACTTGTTTTTAATGATTTCCAAGTGCAATTCGCCCATTCCGCTGATGATGGTTTCGCCTGTTTCCTCGTTGTAATTGCTGCGGAACGAAGGATCTTCGCGTCGAATGATGGTGAGCGACTCGCCCAACTTCTTCTTGTCGTCGGCGGTGTTTGGCTCAATGCTCATGGAGATCACGGGCTCCGGGAACACCATTCGCTCAAGCACGATCGGATGATCAGGGTCGCACAATGTGTCGCCCGTGAATGAATCCTTCAAACCAACCACGGCCACAATTTGACCGGTGCCGGTCTCATCAAGCGCGGTGCGATTCTGCGCGTGCATTTCATACAAGCGGCTGACATTTTCACGCCGACCGTTTCCAGGATTCAGCACGCGGCTGCCCTTGGCCAACTTGCCGGAATAAATGCGCAGGTAGGTCAAGTTGCCAGCGACATCGCTGACCACTTTGAACACCAAGGCGGAGAACGGCGCGCTTTCGCTGTGCGGCCTGGAAAGTTTAATTGAAATATCTTTTGGATCCACGCCTTCCACTGGCGGACGCTCTGTTGGGCAGGGCAGGTAATCCACAACGGCGTCAAGAACTTTCTGCACGCCGATGTACTTCAGCGCGGAGCCACACAATACTGGCGAGCACTTCAGAGCGATGGTGGCCTTGCGAAGCGCCAACTTTAATTCTGGAATGGTGATGGTGGACGGATCCGTCAAGAATTTCTCGGCGAGCGAGTCGTCAAGATCGGCAATGTTCTCCACCATTTGCGTGCGCCACTTTTGCGCGGTTTCAATGAAATCCTCGGGGATTTCGGTCTCTTTAATTTCGTTGCCTTGTTCGGCTGGATTCCAATACATGGCCTTCATGCGCATCAAATCAACAATGCCCTTGAAGGTTGGGCCGCTGCCAATGGGAACTTGAATAGCGATTGCATTGGCGCCCAAGCGCGCCTTGATGCTGGCGAACGAGTAATCAAAATCGCCGCCGAGTTTGTCCATCTTGTTGATCAAGCACAAACGCGGAACACCGTAGCGATCAGCTTGGCGCCACACGGTTTCACTTTGCGCTTCAACGCCTTCCTTGCCGTCAAACACCGCGACCGCGCCGTCAAGAACGCGCAACGAACGTTCCACTTCAATTGTGAAATCCACGTGGCCCGGCGTGTCGATCAAATTCACCTTGTATTCATTGCCTTCATATTCCCAAGGGCAAGTTGTGGCGGCGCTTTGAATAGTAATGCCGCGCTTCTGCTCTTCCTCAAGACTGTCCATGGTGGCGGTGCCTTCATGCACTTCACCCATGCGATGGATCTTTCCGGTGTAGAAAAGAATGCGCTCCGTCACGGTGGTCTTGCCAGCGTCAATGTGGGCGCAAATTCCGATGTTTCGAACCTTGGTCAGATCAATGGGCATGTGTAACTCGTCTGCCCCAAATGCGGGGCGTGTAAAAGTGTGCGTGCGTCCAGAATTCGACTTCATCCGCATAAGACGCCTGCGGTGAAGAATCGAAGAGAGTAGGCATTTTGGGGGGTTCAGGTCAAGGGTTGAATCAATGCAAATCACCCATTCAAGAACCTGCGCAAATCCTTGTCAATGCGTTGTGAATCTTTGTCGCGGTACGGTCGGCGCAGGGACAAGCGCAAATGTTGCAAATGCCTCAATTTCCGTTGCAAATCAAACTAATTCGCTCACATCTTGCGTACCAATCTGTCCATATCCAAACCCCATTTTGCCAGATGCGGACGAATCACTTCCAGAAATCGCCGGCCGTCCTCCACATATCCCGCGGTCGGGGCAATGCCTGGAAGCAGATTTGCAAAGAATGCGTTCATTCTGCTCATGCTGAGTTCGCGCACATATTTCGCCGTCATGCTGGCCAACGCAACTGGCAAATGTCGCTGCTCCGATTCCGCCTCGAAAGAAATAAACATATTTTGTTTTCCATCAATCACTTGGTAGCGACTGTCGCGGTCGTTCTCCTCATGAATGCGAATCATGGCCTCTGGAAACGCGCGCTGCAGCGGCTTTAGATAACGCGTTCGCCCGCTTTGCCTGTCGCACGCCACGCACAATTGCGCGTCTGCATATTTTTCACGCAACTCGCATAAAATGCGCAGCAGCGCCAACTCGCTCACGGCGGATTTACTGCCAGTGGCTTTGGAAAATTGGTTCAACTCCTCTGGCTCAATAATGGTGCAGCGATTCCACACCAGGCGCGCGCCAGAAGTTTCAAAGGCAAGCCGTATTCGATTGGCCGCAATGCGCAACTCGTCGCCGGTGGTCGCAATGGGAAGCAAGGTGGTGGGCAATTCCTTGTGCCAGGGCAACGCATCGGCGGGGCCGCACCCCAGCAACTTTAAAAAATCGCTTTCTTTCAGGGGAAATAGCTCGATTTCTTGTGGGCGCACATGGCGCGTCATAGCGTCAAGCATGCTCAACACGCCGCGCTCCAAGTTTCGAAGTGGGTGCGTCTTGGCTTCTTTGGAACCCTTGAGGGTTTTGGAGTCATCAATCGCAATGCGGTCCTTGCGGTCCGTGGGGCGCTTGCACACCGCGCTTGCAAGCGGTTTCCATAAATCTGGCCACGGACCAAGCGCCTCATCGGTGCTCCACACGGTGCACGCCACAGTCATCGGTCCAAGCAGTGGGCCGTATCCCGCCTCGTCAATGCCCGCGTACATGCGCATACTTTCAAGCCTACAACAAGCGGGCGCGGCGATCCATTTTTCGGCGCGCATCAATGGCGCAATGTCGGTTACATTCTCACGCAACAGGAACAGCATCATGGCAACAAGCAGCAAGACATCGGACATCTTGGGCGCGGAAGCGGCTGGTTTAATGACGCACAAGGCGAAAGTGGACAAGAAACTTTTGCATCTTCCAGGGCCCGACTTTGTCGAGCGCATTTGGATGGGTTCCGATCGCAACCCGCAAGTGCTGCGCAATCTGCAATCGTTCTATGGCCACGGTCGCTTGGCGGGCACGGGCTACATGAGCATTCTTCCTGTCGATCAAGGCATTGAGCATTCGGCGGGCGCAAGTTTTGCCAAGAATCCGCTCTACTTTGACGGCGAAAATATTGTCAAGCTGGCCATGGAGGGCGGTTGCAACGGCGTCGCCACAACATTTGGCGTGCTGGGTTCGGTCAGCCGCAAGTACGCCCACAAAATTCCTTTCCTTGTGAAATTAAATCACAACGAGTTGCTGACATTTCCAAATCAGTTCAAGCAAATCATGTTTGGCTCGGTGAAAGAGGCGTGGAACTTGGGCGCTGCCGCAGTGGGAGCAACTATTTATTTTGGCTCCGAGGATTCCGATCGCCAAATCATTGAAGTGGCCAACGCATTTTATGAGGCGCATCAACTTGGCATGTGCACTTTCTTGTGGTGCTACTTGCGCAATCCCGCGTTCAAGAAAGATGGAAAAGATTTCCATGTCAGCGCCGACCTCACGGGTCAGGCAAATCATTTGGGCGTGACCATTGAAGCCGACATTATCAAGCAAAAGCAGGCGGAATTGAACGGCGGCTACGAGGCGCTGAACATGGGCAACTCCAGTTATGGCAAATTTGATCCGCGCATTTACACCGATCTCTGCACCGATCATCCGATTGATCTCACGCGCTACCAAGTGCTTAATTGCTACGGCGGTCGATCCGGTCTGATCAATTCGGGTGGCGCTTCGGGCAGCGATGATTTGTTGCAGGCCGTTCGCACCGCTGTCATTAACAAGCGCGCCGGTGGAACTGGTTTAATCACGGGCCGCAAGGCGTTTCAAAAGCCAATGGCGGATGGCGTGAAGTTGCTCAACGCGGTTCAAGATGTGTTCTTAGACAAGGAAATCACCATCGCATGAGATTCTTTCGAGCAGTTCTGACGCTATGCGTGTGCGCGTTGCTGTGTGGGTGCAAATCCACGACTGCGTCGGCAACGACCGGTTCAACAATTCAGTTGCAGTGGCATTTGGCGAGTGAAAAAAAATTACCAGGCTATGTGGATATGACCGAACTTGAAATTGTGAAAGGCGGTGGAAAATTGTGGGTCGCTCCCGAGCCCATTCTGCGCCTTCAAGATATTTCAAACGCGGCGCGCTCCAGTTCGGGCGACAATTTTCTCTATCTCACTGTCAAAGTTTCTTCGCGCAGCGGGTTACAAAGTGACACCGGTTCCCATCTGCGTGATTTATTGGCGGTCATGTTCAAAGGGAAAATTGTCTATGTCGCCATATTGCAATCACCGTTGTCGCGTCAGGTGATCGTTCGCATTGGAGAGAACGGAATCAGCGAGACGCAAGTCAATGAAATTATCCAAGCCATTCGCGATGGCGGTGGCGAGAAATAAGTGTTCGGCCCGCAGTGGCGCAAGCGCGTCATAGCAATAGAAACAGCGCGATAGCTGCGGCACAAAGCAAGTGTTGGCGCTCGATGAGCGCGGCGGTTGCTCACGCGTCATGCGCTGTGATCTATCCGACTTGATGAATTATCCCTAGGTGACTCGCTGTAATTCTGCCTGGCGAGTTGGTTTGGTTGGGCGCGCGGCCTCCATGGAGCGGCGAATTTCCTCGGCGCCACGCACGTCCTCGCCAAAGCGCACAAGGCGCAGCGAATTGGCGATGACAAATATGTAGGCGCCAGCTTGGTAAAACGGCGTGATCCAAATTTGAATTCGACCGGTCGCCGCAAGCGCAAGTCCAATGATCGCTAGTAGCAGTGCCGCCGCGATATTCAGCGCGATAATTCCGCGCGCGCGCCGCGCCAATTCCAGTAAAAATGGAATGTGGCGCAGGTCGTCGTTCATCAACGCCACGCCGGCCGAGTTGGTGGCAATGTCGCTGCCGGAAAGTCCCATGGCCACGCCCACATCCGCGCTGGCAAGAATTGGACCGTCGTTAATTCCGTCGCCCACCACCAATGTGCGGTGTCCGCGGCGAATCAGGTATTTCAATTCCTCGTGCTTCTCCTCGGGCAAACATTCCGCCTCAATGGAGTCCACGCCAACGGCCTCGCCAATACGCGTGGCCACTTCAAGGCGGTCGCCCGTGAAGATGCACACTTTGCGCACGCCCAGTTCGCGCAATCGCGAAACAACTTCACTGGCATTTTGGCGCAACTTATCCTCAAGACCAACCGCGCCCAAATAGCGTCCGCCCAACATCACATGCACGCTGCTCATGCCCTCGATTTTTTTGCTTGCTTGATCCACTTGCGCGGCGATGGACGCGTCATTCTCCAACAGCCACTGAGCGCGGCCAGCAAGGACTTGTCCGTCATCCGTTTGCGCGCTCACACCGCGGCCGTGCAGTTCCTTGTAGTCGCGAATGGCGCGCGGCAAAATACGGGCTTTTGCGGCGGTTTCCAATATACTTCGCGCCAACGGATGGTTGCTACTTTGCTCGGCGTCGGTTGCGGCTTGCAATAAAATCGCGGGGTCCACGCCGGTGGCTGGCGCAAGGCGACCCACGCTAAATTTTCCCGTGGTCAGCGTTCCGGTTTTATCCATGATCACCGTGTCAATGTTGGACGCGCTTTCTAGCACGCGCGTGGTCTTGATCATAATTCCTAAGCGGGCGGCGGCGGCGAAGGCCGCGACCATGGCGGTTGGATACGCAATCAACAACGCGCCAGGACAGGTCACCACCAGCACGGTCACCGCGCGCTCGGCGGCTTGATCACGCACCGCGGCAATTTCACTTTTGCTGGTGAAGAACCACACAAGCGCCGCCACCATTAACACAACTGGAACGTAATAGGTCGCCAAGCGCTCGATTAATTCTTGTCGATGTCCCTTGGCATTTTCCGCCTCACGAATCAGCGACTCCACTTTTCCAATTGTGCTTTCGCCCGCGACCGCCGTCACTTCAATGTCTAGCTGTCCTGTGAGATTGGTGGTTCCCGCGTACACCGCGGTTCCTTCGCTGGCCTCAATGGGAATGGCTTCACCAGTCAAACTGGCTTGATTCACGCTGCTTTGGCCCGCAATCACGCGCCCGTCCACGGGAAGATTTTCGCCTGGACGCACGCGAACTTTTTGCCCCACGCGAATTTCATCCAGCGTGGTTTCCTTCTCGCTTCCATCATTTTGAATCAGGCGCGCAATGTTGGGTGTTAATTCAACAAGATCGCGAATGGCGCGCTGGGCGCCCCACGCGGTGCGGCTTAAAATAAGTTCGCTGAGCCACAAGAAGAACGCCAAAAAACCCGCGGCCAAATACAAATTATTCGCAAGCGCGGCCAGCACTGCCAAACTTGCAAGCGAGTCGCCGCTGGGGCGGCCCATTTTCATTTCTTTCAACGCGCCAAAAGCCAAAGGCGTCACCAACATCAACGCGCCAATCGCCGCGGGAATTTGCGCCACTTGAGGTTGCAATCCCAGCAGGCTTCCAATCCAACTTGTCAGCAACAATGTTCCGCCAGCCAGCGCTATAAATAATCTTCGTTCAAGGCGTTCGCCTCCTTGCGAAAGGTCGCGGCGGGTGGATGTGTTGGCAAGCGTGTCGAATGGACTCATCTGAATTGTCTCGTTTGGTTGGGTTCATGAATCAAAAAGCACACTCTTTTTGATGAAGGTCAAAGCCTAGCACGGGTTAAGCATGAGGCAAGCGCCATGTCCGCCCGTGGCAAACGCAAAATGGTAGAGGGTCAAGCACGCAATTAGTGTGGGTTTCCATGTCATCGCAGCGGTTCGCACGGCGCAAGCAGGGAGTTCGCCATTGCAAACTAATTTTGGCAAGTTCCCCAAATGAGGTCTGCGGATTTATCCAATTCGCTCCGCTTTGGCCGAGCGGCCCATTAAGTCGCGCACGGCTTGGGCAGGCGAATGATTTTCAAATAGAACGCTGTGAACCGCCGTGGCAATGGGCATTTCAATGCTGTGTCTTTGCGCCAGCGCGCGCAGACTCTTGCAGGTTTCCACGCCTTCAACCACGCCATTGGTCGCAGCCAACGCGTTGGGCAATGACATTCCGCGCCCAATTTTTTCACCCAGCGTTCTATTGCGACCTTCCGGGCTGAAACATGTGGTGGCCAAATCGCCAACACCAGCGATGCCAAAAAAAGTTTCTTGTTGAGCGCCCATGGCCAAACCAAGTCGGACAATTTCCGCAAGTCCGCGCGCAAGCAGCGCGCTCTTTGCGTTGAATCCCATTTCCAATCCATCCAACATTCCAGCCGCCAACGCCACGACATTTTTCGCCGCGCCTGCAATTTCAACACCAATCGGATCATGGCTTGTGTAGATGCGCAGCCATGGCCTGGAAAAAATTTCTTGCACTATCGCCGCGAAGGGCGCAAGATCACTTGCGCACAACAGCGTGGCGGGAAGTTGCCGCGCCAATTCACTGGCGATAGTCGGACCACTCAACACAGCAAGCGGGCGTTTGCCTGTCACTGTTAAAAGCACTTCAAGTGGCGGGCAAAGCGATGAAACTTCCACACCTTTGGTCACGGTGACAATGCCAGTGTTTTTCATCAGCGTGGGCGCAATGCGCTGCCACGAAGCGCGCGCAAATTGCGCCGGAATTGCGCTGACCGCAAGCGTGGAATCGGTAAAAATTTCCTCAATATTCGCGCTCACTCTCACTTGCGCCGGTAGTTGAAAGTTGGCAAGGCGCGGGCTGATTCGTGTGTGCGCCAAATTTTTCGCGTCCTCTGGAAATGGACTCCAAAGCCGCGCTTCATGGCCCGATTGCGCAACAATGGACGCAAGAACCAGCGCCATTTGGCCATCACCAGCGATCGAAATTATTTGCTGCATGCTTATTCCTCTTCAAATCTACCTTCAATCAAGGTGCGCAACGCGGCAACAGCTTCGCTGGCGTCGGGGCCTTCGGCTTCAATTTCAATTTCCGTTCCATGAGTGCAAGCCAGCATCAACATTTGCATGACACTTTTTCCATCCACGCGTTCTTGATTATCCGTTCGGTGCACTTTAATTGAGCAACGAAACGAACCCGCCATGGAGGCGAACGCCATTGCGGGGCGTGCATGAAGCCCTAGTCGGTTCAATATCAACGCGCGCGACGATTTCAAGTCTTTAGCGTACCAATGGATTGGCGTCAGCTTCTTCAAGCAGCGTGACCACATCCGCCACGGTCTTCGCTTGGCGAAGAAATTTCCGAAACTGATCTTGGCTCAAAATGGAAAATAATCCTTCCATTGCCGCCAAATGCAGCTCAGGTTTGTCCTCGGGACTCAGCAGTAAAAAGATTGCGTGCACAGGTTGTCGATCAAGCGCGTTGAAATCCAAGCCCGTGGGATGCAATCCAATTGCGGCAACGCATTTTTTCACTTCCAAAGTCTTAAGATGCGGCACCGAGACGCCATGTCCGAAACCAGTGGAACCTTTTTTCTCACGCTTGATGACGGCCTTGAGAAATTCATCGCGGTACGCAGGCTTGAATGCGCCGCCTTTCATCAAAGCGTCAAGAAGCTCGCCAATGCAATCGTCGCGCTTGGGAGATTTCATTCCCGTAACGATTGCTTTTTCAAGTACCAATTGGCGAAGTTTCATGCGAGAGTCCTATTTCCTTTCAAACCACATTGTGTTGTTGGCAAAATGCACAAGAACATGCAGAGAGAGTATCAAGCTGAAATCGTCATAATGTGCTGTTACACCTCACAAAATTAAGCGTGTTTATCCGTCTCAGGGTGCTTTCGATTGCGCAAACGGTCTTTATGGTCGGCCAATTGGCGCACACCGCGGTCAAGAACCAAATCAACACACGCGTACAAATCATCGTGCGTGCTGTTGGCGATGAAGTCCTCATGGTGTTCGACATCGGTGATTAATTCCACATGAAAGCCATGGTGCGGCTGTTTTTCAATTACAAAATTAATTTGCAATACCTTGTCAAAATGACGCTCTAAACGCGTCACTTTGCTTCGAATGTATTGTTCAATGGGCGGGGTCAAGTCCAAATGTTTGGCGCTAATGTTCACAATCATTTTGATTCCTTTCGTATGAATCCCGACAAGTTTAAACCTAGGTTGTAGATTCAAAATTCACAAGGCATATTTCAGAAACTTAGTTCATTTTTTGAATTGGGTTCGATTCAATAGCCAAATTGGGCCGAGTTCCTCCTTGACGCAGCCAATGGGCGACCCGCGCGACGGCTTCTGGCAAAGCCTGGCGCTCTTCTTCAAAGACCCGCGCGGCGAGTTGTGCGGCGTCCATTGCGCTATCAATTGGGCAGCGACGCTGCAAAATAATAGAGCCCTTGTCAAATTGTTCGTCGGCCCAGTGTACGGTGCAACCGCTTTCAATTTCGCCCGCGGCAATGACCGCGTTGTGCACATGCTCGCCCCACATTCCGCGGCCACCAAATTTAGGCAGCAGCGACGGATGAATATTTATGCAACGATTTTTCCAGCGCGCCACGCGAAACAATCTCACATACCCAGCAAGCACGATTAACTCGGCGCCAGATTTTTCCAACGCCGCATCCACGCGATCATCAAGCGTTTCCGCTGGAAGCGCGGCAATTTCACATGGTTCAAGGCCCAGCGCGGCGGCGGCGGGAATGCCAGCCACATTGGCGCGCGTTGCCGCCACCAGCACAATGCGCGCCGGAATTTTTGCGCTGGTTATTTTTTGTTGCAAGTTCACAACGCTTCGGCCGCCGCCCGAAATCAAGCACGCAACGCGCACGGGATTATCCATGTCGTTTGTGTTCATGCGGGGGAATGGTCCGAAATGTCTGGCTTTGTGCGGAAATCAACGCTGCGGCCGTCCTTGTCCACAGCGACCATCTTTACGGTGGCGTGGGTCACGATTACTTTTTCGCCGCCGCGGTAACGCTCGGCCTCCACAATCAGCGACACGGTCACGCTGCTGCGGCCAGATGCCGCGGTCTTGGTGAACACCGTCAGCACATCGCCCGTGAATACTGGTGCTTTAAATTCAACGCGGTCAAAAAGAATCGTGACCCAGCGATGCAAGCCATGCTTGCGCGCTTCCAAGTACGCCGCTTCGTCGATCAGGCTTAATATTTTCCCGCCAAAAATAGTTCCTTGGTGGTTGGCATCTTCGGGGTGCGTCACATGTCGAAGCGTGAGCGCTTGATCGCGTGGATTCATATTGGCGAGTGTATCTATGCGACTACAAAGTTTTTGTCGAGGCGCGTTTGGAACTTTTTTTCACTGTCGCTTCCATGCTTGATTTCTTTGCGCCGCGAATGGCGACTTGCCCAAACATGCGCTTTAAATACAAACCAGTGGCGCTTGCCTCATTTTGAGCGACTTTCTCTGGTGTTCCCGTGGCAAGAACTTCGCCACCGCGCTCGCCGCCTTCCGGACCCAAGTCAATAATCCAGTCGGCGCACTTGATCACATCCAAATTGTGCTCGATCACAATCAGCGTATGGCCGGCGTCGACCAATCGGTTCAACACTTCCAGCAATTTACGCACATCGTCAAAGTGCAATCCGGTTGTTGGTTCATCCAGCACATACAGCGCGCAACCAGTGGAGCGATTTCCAAGTTCCGTTGCCAATTTAATGCGCTGCGCCTCGCCGCCAGAAAGCGTTGTGCTGGCTTGGCCAAGTTGCATGTAGCCCAGGCCAACATCGCGCACGCACTTGAGCATTTCGCGAATCTTAGGGTGCGCGTCAAAGAAACCAACGGCGTCATCAATGGTCATATCCAACACTTCGGCAATGGTCTTGTTCTTAAATCGAATATCTAGCGTTTCCTTGGCGTAGCGTGTGCCGTTGCAGGACTCGCAGGTCACAAAAATATCCGGCAAGAAATGCATTTCAATTTTGCGCACGCCTTGCCCTTGACACACTTCGCAGCGGCCGCCTTTCACATTGAAAGAAAATCGACCGGGTTCGTAGCCGCGCACGCGGCTTTCCGCCACAGCCGCAAAGAGCTTGCGAATATCGTCAAAAATCCCAGTGTACGTGGCGGGATTTGATCGCGGCGTTCGACCGATCGGGCTTTGATCCACTTCAACCACGCGCTCAATTCCCGCGAGCCCAGTCACGCGGTCATGCGCGCCAGCGACCACTTTGGATCCATGCACTGTCTTTTGCGCAACCTTCAACAGTACTTCATTCACCAGCGAACTTTTACCGCTTCCAGAAACTCCGCTGACGCAAATAAATCCACCAAGTGGAAACACCACGTCGATATTTTTTAAATTGTTTTCGCGCGCGCCTTTGACCACGATCGCTTTCACCTCGCTCACCGATCGGCGCGTTTGAGGAACTTCCACGCAACGCTCTCCGCGCAGATACATGCCCGTCAAGCTTGTGGCATGCGCGGCGATTTCCGCTGGAGTTCCTTGCGCCACAACTTTTCCACCATGTCGACCCGGGCCGGGACCAATGTCCACCACAAAATCAGCGGCGCGAATGGTGTCCTCGTCGTGTTCAACCACAATCACCGAGTTGCCAATATCAGTCAGTTTACGCAGGGTTTTTACTAGGCGATTGTTGTCCCGCTGGTGCAAGCCAATGGTTGGCTCATCCAGCACATAACAGACGCCAACCAGTCCGCTGCCAACTTGAGTCGCCAGGCGAATGCGTTGCGCTTCGCCGCCAGAAAGTGTTCCACTGGCGCGGTCCAACGTCAGATAGTCCAGGCCAACGCTGTACAGAAATCCAAGTCGTGATTCAATTTCTTTTAGAATGGGTTGCGCGATTTGTATTTTACCCGCTGACAATTCCAGTTGTTTAAAAAACTCAATAGCGTGGCCAACATTCAACGCGCTCGCGTCGGCGATGCTCATGTGTTTGTTCATGCCGCAAACTTTCACCGCCAAACTTTCGGGGCGAAGGCGCTTGCCTTGGCAGGCGGGACACGCCGCGCCGCGCATGTAGTGCACCAAGCGCTCCTTCACAAATTCGCTTTCAGATTCCAAATAGCGACGGCGCAAATTTGGCAGCACACCCTCAAACTTCACTCCAAGTTTCTCGGCGTCATCCTCTGGAATTCCATCCATCAGATAGCGGCGAATCCGCGGCGGCAATTTGGAATAGGGCAGCTCGCGTTCAACTTTAAAAAATGCGCAAAATGCGCGCAAAATTCGACCGTAATAAATATTCATGCGCCGACCATTGCGCCGCCACGGTTCAATGGCGCCATCGGCGACGCCCGCGTCCGGATTGGCAACCACAAGTTCCGCGTCAAATTCTTGAATTTGTCCAAGGCCGCTGCATGCGGCGCACGCGCCTTGTGGCGAGTTGAAAGAAAATAACCTTGGCTCAAGTTCGGCCAAAGAGCACTCGGGATGCTCTGGACACGCCAACTTTTCGCTGAAGCGGTGCTCAATCCAATTCGCCCCATCTTCAACCAGGGCAAGCGCGCTTCCCGCGCCAAGTTTCAATACGGTCTCAACGCTTTCGGCCAAGCGTTGTCGATCACTCTGAGCGGGAACAATGCGATCCAGAATGGCCTCAATGGTGTGCAACTCGTAGCGTCCAAGCGCCAACGGATTTTCGCCGCCAGCTTTCAGCGCCTCGCGAATGTCGATCAATGTGCCATCCACACGCGCGCGAACAAGCCCTTGTTTCTGCAACGCTTCAAGCACATCTTTGTGAAAGCCTTTGCGCGCGCGAATCACGGTTGCCGCCAACATGACGCGTTTGCCTGTAAATGCAACAAGAATTGCGTCCGTGATTTGGGTGGCGCTCATGGCCGTAATTTCGCGGCCGCATATTTTCCCAGCGTCCTCGCGGTGCCAACATGTTGGCGTGCCGCAACGAGCCCACAATAAGCGCATGGCGTCGTAAATTTCCGTGGTGGTTGCAACCGTGCTGCGCGGAGTGTGGCCACCTCCGCGTTGTTGAATGGCGATCGTTGGCGGCAAGCCATCAATGCGCTCCACATTTGGCTTCTGCATCTGGTTGAGAAATTGCCGCGCGTACGCCGACAAACTTTCCATGTATTTGCGTTGACCCTCGGCAAAAATGGTGTCAAACGCCAAACTGCTTTTGCCACTTCCAGACACGCCCGTGAACACCACCAATTGATCGCGCGGAATTGACAGCGAGAGCGATTTCAAATTGTGCTCGCACGCATTTTCAATTCGGATTTCTCGTTTAGGTTGGGTCATGGAATCTTGAAATGTATTTGGATGAGGTTTGGTCGGTTTATCAAAGCAGGGAAAAAACTTATAGGAACATTAAAGGTCTCATGGCGCGCTAAAATTTGATTAATATGAGATAATGCATGTTTATTTAGGTCTTGGGGGTGGAAATGTGTGTAGGCAGAAGCATGGTAGGTGCAAAGAGAAAAAACTTGTGGCACAACTCGTAGTTTTTGCCGATACAACCAAATGTAACTTGTCCGCCTAAGGTACAGATCTATGGAAAACCGAAACGCATCACCTGCCATTGACAAGCCAGGCATTCTCAAAGATAACTTTGAGGCTGTGCGTCGACCAAGCGCTGATGAAGTTCCAGACCTTGTTGAAATGGCGGCACTGCGGCAAGCTTGTCAGCGCACGCGACTTAGTCGCTCGGTGATTGCAGAACCGCTGATAAAAAAATTCAGATGAGGCTTTTGAAACTCTGAGATACAATTGAACTTTGAAATCACATGAATTGAAACAGCCCCGTGAATGCGGGGCTGATTTGTTTTTAAGCTGAATATTTCAGTTTTATTTCGCCGTAAATTCATCGCACATCCTGCCGCGCCTTCGGCCACGCGGTCAAGGGTGAATGCGTTTGCCGCTGGCGCGCGTGCCAGGCATGCCGGCGTTGCTTGAGCGCTTTTGCAATGGTTCCTCTTCTGGCAACACCATTCCTTCCACCAGGGGCGCGGCCTTCAAGCGGTTGATGCGGTCCCGCAATTTTGCGGCCGTCTCAAATTCCATTTCCTCGGCGGCATTGAGCATGTCCGCATGCATGGCTTCCAGCATTTCCTCACGGTCCATTTCTTTGTCATCTTTGCGCCCAGCGGCTGCGCGCACGCTGCGGGAAGCCGCCAATTCCTGCTCAATTCCACGGCGAATTGCCTTGCGAATAGTTTCGGGCGTGATGTTGTTGGCGGTATTGTGGGCGATTTGCTTTTGCCGGCGCCGTGAAACTTCGTCAATGGCCGACTGCATTTCCTTGGTCACTTTGTCGGCGTACAAAATAGCCTGCGAGTTTGCGTTGCGCGCCGCGCGACCCATAGTTTGAATCAAGCTAGAAGTGCTGCGCAAAAATCCTTGGCGATCGGCGTCTAAAATACACACCAAACTCACCTCTGGAAGATCCAGTCCTTCGCGCAGCAAGTTCACGCCTATCAAAACGTCGTACACGCCCTCGCGTAATTCACGCAGCAGTTCAAGTCGATCAAGCGTTTCAATTTCGCTGTGCAAATATCGCACGCGTAGGCCTTGCTTATCCAAGTGCGTGCACAAATCTTCACACAACCTTTTCGTGAGGGCGGTCACAAGCGTGCGTTCGCCGCGCGCCGCGCGCTCGCGGGCGCGTTCAATTAAATCAGCAACCTGCGTGAGGGCTGGCAAAATAGTGATTGGGGGATCCACTAGACCGGTGGGGCGGATTACTTGTTCAGTGACCACGCCGCCGCAATGCTCCAGTTCCCACGCGCTAGGAGTGGCGCTCACTAAAATAGTTTGCGGCACCAACGATTCAAATTCTGGAAATGTGAGCGGTCGATTGTCCAGCGCCGCGGGCAAACGAAATCCATGTTCCACAAGCGTTTCCTTGCGTTTTCTGTCGCCAAAGTACATGCCGCGCATTTGTGGAATGGTGACATGCGACTCGTCGATCACGCACAGCCAATTATTTTTGTCGCGCCCAGGAATGCTGCGAAAATAATCCAGCAAGCAATAGGCGCGCTCGCCCGCGGTGCGGCCATCGAAGTAGCGGCTGTAATTTTCAATGCCGCTGCAGAAGCCCGTCTCGTGGATCATTTCCAAGTCGTACTGCACGCGGCCTTGCAGTCGCTGCGCTTCAACCAACTTTCCAGCGGATCGCAATTCAAGAACCCGCGCCGAAAGATCCTTGCGCATTTCGCTTAGCGCCTTCTGCACTTGGTCCTCCGGCATCATGTAATGTTTGGCCGGAAAAATAAACGCGGCAACTTCCTCGGCTAAAATTTCGCCACTCACGGGATCGACAATTTCAATGCGCTCCACATCGTCGCCAAACATGCCAATGCGAATCGCGTGTTGCTCGTAGGCGGGATAGACCTCGATTAAATCGCCGCGCACGCGAAAGGTTCCGCGCTCCGGCGCGACCTCGTTGCGGGTGTATTGCATGGTGGTTAAACCAAGGAAAAAGGCTCGCCGATCAAGCTTCTCGCCGCGGCGCACGGCCAGCATTCGATTCATGTACTCCGCGGGGCTGCCCAAGCCGTACAAACAACTCACGCTGGCAACCACAATCACATCTTGGCGAGAAAGCAGGGCGCTGGTGGTTGCAAGGCGCAGGCGATCCAAGTCGTCGTTGCGCGATGCGTCCTTCTCAATGTAAATATCGCGCTGTGGTATGTACGCCTCTGGTTGGTAGTAGTCATAGAAACTCACGAAATAATTCACCGAGTTGTTTGGAAATAATTCGCGCAGCTCCTCATACAGTTGTGCGGCAAGCGTTTTGTTGTGGCTGATCACAAGCGTGGGTTTGCGCACGCGCTCAATGACATTGGCAATGGTGAATGTTTTTCCAGTGCCCGTGGCGCCAAGCAATGTTTGCCATTGTCGGCCCTCATTTAAACCTTCAACCAATGCCTCGATCGCCGCCGGTTGATCGCCCGTGGGAACAAATGGAGCCTGAATTTGAAACGCGCGATCGCTCACACATGCACTGTAGGAAGTGGGGCGCTTGCATGCGAATTGAAAGTCATGCGTTTCCAGTTAAAAGTTCGCGTGGCGATTTTTTTAGCAACCGCGCAACCGCAGGAATGGCCGCAAGAATGGTGAAAATGACAACCGTCACGGCCCCAATCATCCACGGAATCACTGGAAAAATGGCCACAAGATTCATGCCGATCAAGTCGCGGTACAAAATGCAACCTGCCCACGCCAATTCAAAACCTAAACCAGTGCCGCCCACAATCGCAGTTACGGCAATCATGGCGGCTTCGGCCAGCACCAAGCCGGCGACGGCATTTCTACTTGCGCCCGTGGCGCGCAGCACGCCAAATTCATAGCCGCGCCCGGACACTTGCGCCGCGATCACATTGCCCACGCCAAAGCATCCAAGCAGCAGCGCGGCAAACGCAATGGCGCCGCCCATTCCAAGAATGACTTTGCCAACCTCATCCACTTGCGTGCGAATGCCACGGCCACTTGCAAACAGCGCGCCTGGCACCGCGTTGGCGACGGCGGCGGCCAACTCTTCATCTTGCTCGGTGGAGCCAGCCGGTTCCAAATCCATTTGCATGATGACCGCGTCGCGCACGCCAAAGTTTTTTGCCACGGCCGACAAATCCATGAACACGCAACTCATGGCGTGCTCCATGTAGACGCTGCGAATTCCAAAAACTTGCGTTGCCATGTCCAAGCCCGCACTTGAAACAACGCCAACCACTTTCATGGTCACGCGGCTTTTAGGTCCAATCAAATCAATCGAGTCGCCCACATCAATTCCACGAGCGGTGAGAAATTGCTCCGCCACCAACACGCCTTCGCCGCGTTTAAGTTGCGCCAGCGCCGTTTCAGGCGAGCCGCGAATCCAATCCAAGCGATTCATTTTTAAGAAGGAATCAGGCTCAAAACCAACGCAAATCACATTGGGCGGCGCGATGGATTGCACACCCAGCGCCATCTTTGAATTGGTCTTCAGCGGTAAATATCCAACCGCCGCGGCGTGTCGCACGCCAGGAAGTTTGCGCAGCGCCTCTTGGTCGCGCGGACTCAAGCCACTGACGCGAAACGCGAACGCGTCGCCAAATTTCACCTTGGAGCGAATTTCGTTCAACACGCTTTCGCCATTGCTCCACGAGCTCACCAAAATACTCATGCCCATCATCAGCGCGCCCGCGGTCAAGCCCAGTCGATATGGCGCGCGCATGACCCCACCGCGCAACAGGCCATTGGGCAACCCGCACAATGTTGTCAACGGTCCGCTGAACAACACGCCAACCATTTGCATGATGGGCACGCACAAGAGAAACCATCCAATATGAATGATGGGCAAGCCAGCCAATGCGTGCAGCCAAAATTTCTGTTGCGCGTTTGTTGGAAGCGTCAGCACCAACGCCTCAAAACTTGCGCACGCAATTCCAACACCAAGACAAATCCAAATTCCAGCGCGCCATACCGGTGTCGCCCTTCGGCGCAACGCTTCTAGTGGCGAGGTGCGCGACGCGATGCGCGCGGGAGTCAACGCGCCCAGCAAGCCTGACATGACCGATCCGCCAAGCGCCAATCCCGCGCCCAGCCACGATGGTGTGAAACCTTCGGGCAAACTCTCGCGAAACCACCAAGTCACCAGCCACGCACCCGCAAATCCAAATGGAATTCCCACAATTCCAGCGGTGCTGCTTAGGACCACGCCTGCGCAACATTGCCCCGCGAAAAGTTGTCCGCGTGATGCGCCCAAGCAGCGCAGCGTGGCCAGTTCGCGTTCCAATTCCGCAACCGCCGTGGTCATGCCAACGCCAACAATAAATGAGCACGCCAGAAACGCGATCACCGTGGCCAGCGTGAATCCAAGTTGCCCAGCCAACACTTGCTTGTCCATGCCTGATGTCGCCATTTCCGCTGGCTCCAGCAACATGTCGCTCTCGACATCCTTTGAATGCGCTTGGCACCACGCGCCAATGTCTGTTCCAGGTTTCAACAAAATGGCGACTTGCGTGGCCTCGTCCTCACGGCCCATGGCTTCATTCAAAGTCGAGCGATACAGAACGACCGCGGGTTTTTGCAGCGCACCCAACATTGGCCGTTGCACAATTCCGCACACGACTAATTTCACCGGCGCGCCTAATCGCAGCACCAACAATGCATCGCCTATTTTTGCGTCCAGGTTTTTCGCCGTCACCGGATCAAGCGCAATTTGATTGGCGTCGATTGGCCGGTGGCCTTCCTGCATGGGTATGGGGTCAAAGCGCGGATCAGAGGCTGGATCAATGCCGCGCGCTTGCGCCGTTGTTCTGCGCAATTTGCCCGCGGAATCAAGCGCGCCATCGGCGCGGCTCAGCGTTAATGAGCCCAATCTACGCGCGGAAACAGCATCAACATCGGACCACAACTTCACTTGCTCCACAATCCCCGCGGAAAATGGCGCCGCCGATTGCTGCACCAATCGCGCGTCCACTTCACCCAACAAATTTGTCAATTTCCCTTGCACATTGTTGTGCACTGTGCGCATGCCGCTACCAACAGCTGTCACCAGCATGCTTGCCATTGCAATGGCGGCAAAGAGCAGCGCGCTTCTACCTGGGCGAGCGAACAATGTCCGCCGCGCGAAGCGCCAACTGGGAAGCATCCATCCCTTGAACATTAAAGCTCCCGGCCAAAAGGCCATCTCGAAGAACATGAACTTTTTCACAATGCGCCGCCGCGGCTGGTTCGTGCGTCACCATCACCACCAACATATTTCGGCGCGCCGCAAGACCCGCCAACAATCGCCACAAGCGATCACTGGTGTCGCTGTCCAAATTTCCAGTTGGCTCATCGGCCAACAACACGGGCGGCTCGTTCAACAGCGCGCGCGCAATGGCGACGCGTTGTTGCTCGCCACCAGAAAGCGAATCTGGTCGATGATCCATGCGCTCGCCTAGACCAAGTTCGCGCAGCAATTCCTGCGCGCGGCCGGCCACGCTGGCGTGCGACATTCCATCAAGCGTGCTTGGCAGCGTGACATTCTCCAGGGCGGTCAATGTTGGAAGCAGGTTAAAACCCTGAAAAACAACGCCACTTCTGCGTCGTCTATGCAATGTCAATTCAGTTTCAGAGAGTCCATCAAGCCGCGATTCGCCCACTTCAAGTTCGCCGGAATCCGCGCAGTCAAGACCCGCAAGCAAATGCAGCAGCGTGCTCTTGCCGCTGCCAGACGGACCCATGATGGCGTGAAAGCCCGGACCTTGAAGCTCAAGATCAATTCCACGCAACGCGTCAACGCGCCGCGAACCCATGGCGTAACTTTTTCGAACACCCCGCAGTCGAATTCTGCACGCTTGAAGATGGATGTCAGTGGACTGCATGCTTGGAGTCGTATGTCGCCGCGTCCATCAATTTGGAAAGCGGTGACACATCGCTCACTTTCAATTTCACCAGCCAGCCCTTGCCGTATGGATCGCTGTTGAGCAACGATGGGTCCTTCACCGCGGCGTCATTGACGGCGCTGATTGTTCCAGCAACGAAGCAATAAATTTCGCTGGTGGTCTTCACGCTCTCGACTTCGCCAACCACATCGCCAACGGCGATCACCGTTCCAACCGCTTTGGTTTGGACATAGGTGACATCGGTCAACTCATTGACCGCAAATTGTGTGATACCGACCGTGACTTCGCTAGCTTGCGCGACGAACCATTCATGACTTTCAGACACGCGACATTGTTCAGGACTTTTCATTGTGTTCTCCATTGGGGTGCGGGATCATAGTGTCCCCAAGCTTTGCTATCCTGCCATTGGAAAGAGAGACCCCCGGATGATATCCCAAATGGTTTTAACGCTTTCGGTCGGAGCACTTCGACCTTTAATAAAGCGGGCGAAAAAGCCTTTGGATATTTTTGAACTTCCAAATTTTGTCAATGAAGAAATGGGCTTGCGTGGGCTGAATATTCCGTCCGATTTGTTGGCGGGGCGCACGCCCAAAGATTTTGAGCGACTGTGCGATCTTTCCGACAAGGCGCACTGTCCATTTTTGGTGTTGATCGAAACTCCCGAATTGGATTTGTGGAGTCTGGGTAATCAATCCGCCGTGGTTGAGCGCTTGCGCCGCCTGGCCTCCGCGGCAACCCGCATTGGTTGCTCCAGTGTGGCCATAAGCTTGGCCGAAGTCACAACGCAAGAACGCGTTGACGCCGTGGTCAAAACCCTGAAAATGGCTCTGGCTGAAATGGACAAATTTGAAATCGCATTGTTGTTGCAAAGTGGCGCGGGAATGTTGAGCGAAGGGAAAGCCTTGGTTGATGTCGTGAAAAAAGTTGGTGGATTCCGCATTGGAACAATGCCGTCGTTTCACCATGCGGCAGCCCATGGCGGCGTGAATCAAGAGTTGCGAAAACTTGCGCCGTACTCCCAGTCCATCACGGCAAGCGTGAAAGGTTTTTCGGTGGACGGCGACCATACAGAATGGAGTTTGGACGAGTGTGTTGAAACACTGCGCGCGGTTGGCTATGTCAATTCGCTGTCGCTGGATTATTTGGGCAAAGGCGATCCAATCAAGCCGCTCAGCATGGCGCGTGACATGCTTTCTGCGGCCATCGAAGCCGCGGAACCAGCATGAATTCCCTGCAAAAACCGCTCATTATCACCATTGATGGTCCCGCGGGCACGGGCAAAAGTTCCGTGGCGCACATGTTGGCGCTGCGGCTTGGTTTGGAATTTCTGGACACCGGCGCCATGTACCGCGCGGCGGCGTTGTTGGCGATTGAGAATTCAATTCCCATTGACGATGGCGAATCCATAGCCGCCGAGTTGGCAAGCACCACATTGGTGTTCGATTGGAAATCCAGTCCGCCCAAACTTTTGCTCAGCGGTCGCGATGTGACTCCATTCATTCGCACCGCTGAAGTCACCGAGGCCGTGTCGCCCGTATCGGCGTGCTCCGATGTGCGCCGCGAAATGGTGCGCCGTCAACGCGAAATCGCCAGCGCGCATCCGCGCCTTGTCACCGAGGGTCGCGATCAAGGCTCGGTGGTTTTTCCAGATGCACCACTACGAATTTATTTAGAGGCCGACGCCCGAGTGCGCGCCCAGCGACGCGTGATGCAGTTGCTCGCGGCGGGTCATGTGGCCGATGAGAACAGCATTCTGCGCGCCATTCAACATCGCGATCATGTGGATTCCACGCGAGCAGTTGGACCGCTTCGCATTCCAACAGGCGCGGATCGCGTGGACACCAGCCACCTGGATCTTGAAGCGGTTGTTGCCACGCTTGAACATTTGGCTCGCCAACGACTTGGCGAACGGTTGCCTATTGCAAACAACGCGGCGGTGCGCCACTAATGTTCCATGACTTCGCGCGGCGCGCGCCTGGGCGCACAGTTCTGCAAGCCGTTTGGTGGGATTTCATTGCGCTGTTCTGCAGTGTCTTGGCCAGAATTTTCTATCGCATGAAAGTCGTTGGCGCCCACAACATTCCGCGCACTGGCGGCGTGTTGCTGGTGGGCAATCATCAATCATTCTTTGATCCAATTCCCCACGCTACCGTGGCCTACGACAGGCAGACCGCATACATCGCGCGCAGCACGCTGTTTCACAACAAATGGTTTGGCTCACTGATCGCCTCATTCAACGCCATTCCACTGAAAGAAAAATCCGACTCCGCGGCAATCAAGGCCGCGTTGCAAGTTCTGGCGCAAGGGCGCTGCTTGTTGATTTATCCCGAAGGCGGCCGCTGCGACGATGGAGCCATTGCGCCGTTTCAACGCGGCGTTGCGCTATTGATTCGCCGCGCCAAAGTTCCAGTGGTTCCAATCGGACTCGAGGGCGGATTTGATATTTGGCCTAGTTCGCACAAGTTGCCGCGCCTTGGTGGGCGCCTTGAAGTGGAGGCTGGTGAGGCGATCGATCCAGAAGTGTTGATCAACGATCCCGACGGCGGCATTGAACGCTTGCGATTGGCGGTGGATCGATTGCGCATGAACCGCCGCGAATCTATTCGACGATCCACGCAAGGACGCTATCCTGCTGTTGGACCAGGCGATCAATTGCTTGTGCCCGCGCCAGAAAGCGACAGCGCGCGCGCGGCGCATTCGCAACCACCAAGTTCGCATTCCACTTCCTCCACCAACGCAAATGACTGAAGTGAATTTTCCAAGTGGTCCAAGCATCAGCGCGCGCGACGCTGCGGCGGAAATAGCCGCCAAATTTTCCGCGGCTGGCCACACCGCGTATTTCGCGGGCGGGTGTGTGCGTGATGAATTGCTCAACTTCTCTCCGATCGATTTCGACATTGCCACCAGCGCCACCACCGAGCAAATTCGCTCAATCTTTCCCAAGGCGCGCGGCGTTGGTGAAAGTTTTGGCGTCATCCTTGTGCATCACAAAGGGCGCGTGGTTGAAGTGGCAAGTTTCCGCGCCGACGGCCTCTATGTGGATGGCCGCCGTCCCGAGGACATTGAAGTTGGCGATGAAAAAACCGACGCCAATCGCCGCGATTTCACCATCAATGGAATGTTCATGCATCCCGCTAGCGGCGACATTATTGATCATGTCAATGGCCGCGCCGACATTCAAAACAAAATCTTGCGCGCCATCAACAATCCCGACGCGCGACTGAGCGAGGATCGGCTTCGCCTGTTGCGCGCGGTGCGTTTCGCGGCGCGCTTTGACTTGTCCATTGAGCCCAAAACGGAAACCGCCATTCGCGCGCACGCGCATGAACTTCGCGGAGTCAGCCGCGAACGCGTGGGTCAGGAATTGCGCCGCATGATCGCGCACCCAAGTCGTGTGAAGGCGTTGGAACTCATCGAGTCATTGGGCCTTGCGCCAAGCACACTGCTTGAAACTTCGCCGCCAACTTCGCTGCAACGAGTGCGATCACTTGCGACAACCGTTGCGCAATCAACAGCGTCGCCGCCACAATCGGAAACACTTCAGGCGCAACAGTTGGCCACGGTTCTAGCGGCGTGGTTGCTTGACCGCCAGTCCACATTGCCCTGGCAAGAGCGCGTCAATCAATGGACAAGCGCGCTTGTGCTTTCAAACAAGGAGCGCGATGCCCTTATGAGCACGCTGCAATTGCAAATAACATTGCCGCAGTGGGCCACATTCTCAAAGGCGCTTCAAAAAAGAACCGCCGCCAATTTGTCTTTCACGGACGCGCTTCAAGTCTTTGCCACCGACGCCCCAGACGCCGCGGCGCGCATTCAGAAAGACTTCCAACTCCTTGAAAAAGAAGGCATTTCCCCAGCGCCCTGGCTCTGCGGCGATGATTTAATAGACATGGGTTTGCGCGCCGGTCCCGAATTTCGCCGCATATTGGACGCGGTCTATGACGCCCAATTAGAAGGAACGCTCACAAACAAAAGCGCCGCCAAGTTATTCGCCAAGCAACTTTCCAAGGGTTGATCCGTATACTCACGGATCATGAAACGCTTCGCCCCATTGTTTGCCATGATGCTTGCCGCGTTGTTCGCATTTGCCGCGGACGCTCCGTCCCCTTTGCAAATGAATCAGAAGGATCCATCCAAGGCGCCTAAAATTTATGTCATACCCATTGGTCTTGATGGCCATGGGCAAATGGGCACGGACATTCGCTTAAGCGCGTTTGAAAAAGTAGTGAAGGATGTCAAGGCAAAAAAACCCGACCTGATTATTTTTCAACTGGAGAGCACCGACGGTAAAACTGGAAAAACCTATTTAGAAAATGAAGATCGAAACGAGAAAGGCGCGATTGATTTTGAAGACGCCAGAAAAATGGTCGACTTGTTGAAGTTGGACTTGGGCGGCATTGCGCAAGTGATGTGGGTGAAGGATTCAGTTGGATTCAGCACGGTGATCGCGATGGCGTGGCCAGATCTGTATATGACAAGCAACGCGCGTTTGTGGGGCATGTCGCGCGTGATGGAACGTGCGAAGCATTCGGATCCCGAAGTGGTGCGCAAATTTCTCGCCGCTGTGACCGGTTACGCCAATGGTTTCTTGCGCCGTGGCGGCTATCCGCCCGAACTCGGGCTAGCCATGATGCGACCTGAAAAAACACTTAGTGTTTCTTGGGATGGTCGCAATCTGATTTGGCGCGATGACACCAATGGAACATTCTTGGTCGATGGGAGTGAAATTTTTGTCGCGAACTTCGACGCGAAAACCGCGGAAGACTTGGGGCTTTGCGACGGCATCGCCGATAGTGTTGAGGACCTGATGTTCTTGTTGGGCTATCGCGAATGGGATGATTCACTTGGTAAGGGAAACCAGGATGGCGTGAAAATTGTCGGCGATTACATCACGGATTGGCGCAAGGCGTACACAAAATCCATCGAGAATTTTACAGAATTTGAAAATTATGCGAAAGATCCAAAGAAGAGAAGCGCAGCAAAGCAAACGCTTGAACAAATTCGTTCTGCAATGAAAAAATTTCCCGCGGTGGAGTATCGCTTCAACATGGAAGGCCGGCCTAGTCTCGCTGATTTAGACACATTGCTTTTGCAATTAAAAGAGGGCAAGGCCCCATCAGGTGGGGGTCGTTAATGCAGTCTTCTTTTCATGTAGGAATGTTTTTATGAAATATATTTCAACAACACTATTCGCCCTCGCCGTTGTATCTAGTATCGCTGTCGCTCAAACGAAACCGCCCAGTCCACCTAGCGCGGACCCCACAAAAGCGCCCGCAATACCTGTTGCCAAACCAGCGGACGCAAGTTCAAGCGCTGCCAAGTCTGACGCCACAAAACTTGGCGTGGTCGAAAAAGATACTCGCCGCCAAGTATTCATTCTTCCGCTTGGCGGAATGGTGGGAGTGGGTTTGCGCCATCAAGAAATGGAAAAAATTGAAAAGGAGGCCGACAAATTTGGGCCTGGCCAAATCATTGTGATCCGAATCAACTCGGGTGGCGGCTTGGTGACCGAAGGCGATGACATTGCGGATTCTTTAACACGCATGCGCGACAAGCACCGAGTGGTGGCTTGGATTGAGGTGGCCATTTCCGGAGCCGCATTCACCGCGATGCATTGCCGCGAAATTTATTTCTTAAAGACCGGAACCTTGGGTTCAATCACCATGTATGAAGGCGTCAAGAGTGTCGAGGGCAAGGTGCTCGAGGCCTGGATCGCTCGCGTCGCCGAAGTATCAGAGGGTGCAGGACGCAATGCGCAAGTGGGTCGTTGCATGGTGTATTCACCGCTTGTTGTGAGTTACACCAAGGACGCAAAAAGTGGCAAGGTGACATTTTTTGAAAACGACACTGGGGAGCACATGCTCAGTGATGACAAGGACAATCTCACTTTCACGGAAGATGTGGCGCTTGATTGTGGTTTCTCCCAAGGCACCGCGGACACGGAAGAAGAACTCTTCAAGATCATGCAGTTGAAACCAAATTCATACGTGGTCAACCCGCAAGGCAAGAAAGTTGCTGAAGCGTGGGAAAAAATAATTAAAGATTCAGTCAAGGCGCGGGAGCGAATTTCAAATGAATGGGACATTAAAGGTTCGGGCCAAGGTCCTGCAGCGCAAATTGCTGTTCGTATGAAGTTGCTCGACGAAATGTTGCGTATCTGGGAAAAATGTGAGCCTGTCGCCATGGGGTACGAAGGTGGTGGGATACTCATTCCTGAAGATGCCCAGCAATATGAGGACCTATTCGCCAGCTTTCAAAAAGCGAAAGTGAAAGCCCCAATTGTGAAGCAAGCTTTCGATCG
Organism: Phycisphaerales bacterium; assembly: GCA_009691785.1. Classification (GTDB taxonomy): domain Bacteria; phylum Planctomycetota; class Phycisphaerae; order Phycisphaerales; family SM1A02; genus SYAC01. The sequence continues at coordinate 18,326 of SIAM01000007.1, read as the reverse complement.
CTTGAAGAAGCAATATAAGCAACAACTTGCCGAGATGCGAAATAATAAATAATCGCATCTTTTGAAACTGTTTCAGTGTGCGCATACTTGCTATATTCATGGCATGTCCCAACAATTTTCCGAAGTTGAAGATCCGTTTCTGCCGCCAGCGCCCACGAAATGGCCAACCATTCTTGGTTGGATAATGCTGATTTGGGGTGTGTTGGGTGTCATTAGTTACATCTGGAGCCTTGCCAGCAATTCATTGGCGGTCGAGACGTATCAAGGCCTCCCTAATTGGATGGTGGCGGCGGTTCGGATGAGTATTCTTCTCGGAATCGCTATGTCCTTGCTTGGCGTAGTTGCAGGTTGGTTTCTTCGTAAAAAAAAACGTCGGGGTTATTCATTGACCATGATTTGGGTTGTACTTTCTCTTGCGATCACTGTGGTCACTGTCGCAATTCAAATTATAGGGCGTGAAGATATGCAAGCGCTCATGCAGAGAAAATTGTTGGAAGTATCGGATAAGATCCCTCAGCCCCCTTTACAAATGACGCCTGAAATGATCAAGGGAATTTGGTTTGCGCAAGTGGGTTGCCCGGGAATCATGGGAATTCTTCCACCGTTGGTCATCGGTTTCATTTTAATTTCCCCAAAGCGACGAGCCGAAGTTGCGACATGGACAAGTTAAATTTGATGGCTTGAAAGCAGCATGCGGCCATCCATTTGCGGGCTTGGCAAACTGCGCGCTCAGCCCACCTCGCGGCGTTGAAACAGAAATGTTCCCAGCGCCAGGGCCATCACAATAAGAACAAAGCCGTAGGGCACCGCGGTGGCGATGTATTCAAATCCAATATTTTTCTTCTGCGTTAGCGCATCGCTGAGCCAAAAAAGTTGGAAATTTGGGACAACGGATTGCATGACCTTGTAGAAACCCCACTCTAAATGCATGGAATCGTGCCACGATTGATCCGCGGCGGGCAGCTTGCCCATTAAATCTGAAAGTTGCTGCAACTTGCGGGCAAAGAGCCAATCGCTCAGCATGCCACACATAAATGTCGCCAGCACGGTGGCAAGTGTCAGCACTTGCCCAAGCCTAGTGCTTGCCGCGACCGCGATCGCACCGAGCACAAGTTCCGCAAGCATCAACATGCCAAGCGCCTTCCATAGATTTGGTTGGAACGTTGTGGCAATGTCGGCTGTCGCCCAATCAGGTTTAAAAATCAGACAGACGCAATACGCCAACATGAACAACGGCAAGCCAAGCGTGATCACGGTCGCTCCAAAATTCCAGTCATATAAAAAATTGCACCAGATTCCGACGGCGAACAAAATGATCAACGCGGAAAATCCAAAGGTCAGAACTGGCTGGTTGTAGGGCGTCGTCACCGTAGGCAGGGTTCCATGCAACTCGGTCAACATGAAAATCAATCCCAACCAAAGCGTGACCATGAGCAAAACACACGCAACCCCTAAAAATTTTCCAAGTACAAAAATTGGCCGTGGGACTGGTTTACTCACGACCGTTAAGACGGTTTTATTTTCAATTTCACGGTTCACTACACCAGTCGCCAGAAATGCAGACATGATGACGCCACACATAAAAATTGTGGACAGACCGATGTCAACAAACATGCGTTGGTCATCTTCCATGGTGAACGCACTAAAGGGAACTGAGAGCAAAATCAGACAAAAACCAACAACGGAAGTCGCCAAGACAACGGGTTGCCGAATACATTCCAGCAGTGTGTTTTTGGTCAGAGCAAGTAGTTTTTCAATCCAAGCCATGAGGGTTCTTTCGGTAGACTGCGCAAAATTATTTACTAAGACTAGCGCAATAGCGAACTAAATTCATAAAATTACGTATAAAAATTTGCCGCCACATAACGCATCTCTAAGATACTATTTCCAAACCAAAGTTCGTCCCAATGAGAATCGATCACTTTTCATATCAACAGGCCAGCCGAGTTTCTATCCTTGGTTTTTGTCTGCAGTTTTCCATAGGTATTGTGTTGTTGGTGTTTGGACGCCTTGCGGGGGACACCACTTTGGTTGTGGCTTCCACAATGGTGCTTTGCGGGCTACCTGTCTGGACGGCTTTGGCGGTTGTATTTCATCAGCATCGACTTGAACGACTTGAAGCGCTTGAACGAGAAGAACTGGCGCAGTCCAGAGGTGAAACCATATTTGAGCGCTCGGCGCTTGATCAAGAAGTTGCGGCGCGAAGATTAGGGCAAATGCATCGATGGCTTATGCCGCTCTCAAGTTTGGCGGTGGCGCTGTTGTTGCTTGGGCTTGGATTGTGGAATTGGTCGCGCTTGCAAGAAATGAATGACCCCGGACCAGATGCCAGCCCATTCGGTGTAGGTTCCGTCCTGGGTTGGCAACTTGCGGTGTGCCTTGGGCTTGCCCTTGCGGCCTTTATTTTCGCGCGATTTGTGGCTGGAATGTCCAAGCAGACCGCGTGGCAAAATTTACGCGGCGGCGCAGGTTTTATGGTCAGCAGCGCGCTGGTCATGCTCGCCACGGCTGTGGGAATTGTCTTTCATGTATTTCAACGGCCCTTCATTATTGAATGGATGGCTCTTGGAATCGCTGGTTTCCAAATTGCTTTGGCAATTGAAATCTTTTTAAATTGGACATTGAACTTGTATCGTCCGCGGCGCGCCAATGAAATTCCGCGTCCCGCGTTTGATAGTCGCGTGCTTGGATTGTTGGCGGCGCCAGATAATTTGGTTCGCGGCATAAATGAAGCAGTCAATTATCAGTTTGGTTTCGACATCACTTCAAGTTGGGGATATAAACTTGTACTTCGAAGCAGTGGCGCGTTGGTTGCGATTGGGGTTGTCGCGCTTCTTGTTCTGAGCAGCCTTGTTGTGGTTGGTCCCGGAGAACAAGCCGTGCGGCTTCGTGGCGGCTCAATCGCTGGGCGTGTTCACCAAGGCGAACTGATGTGGAAGTTGCCATGGCCATTTGAAACCGCGGAAGTGGTCGATATTGCCCAAGTTCACGCACTTCCTCTGCAGGCCAGCAATTTGAAAGTTGGCAAAGTGAATCTGTGGGATGGGCCGGTTGATTCAGAAACTGAGCGAGCATCGTATTTGGTGGCGGCGCCCAATCTTGCTGACGAGGTGCAAAGGGATCTCGGTACTGGAAGCGAAGCGTCCACGGCTTTGTCACCACTTTCATTGCCAAGCGCTAGCGATCTCAGCAATGAGGCCGCTGCTAAAGGCATTAGCGATCGATTTGCCCTTATTGACGCAGACTTGGTTTTAATTTGGCGCATCAAATCCAATGGACTGCTGTCATGGTTGAGCTTTGCAAGCGACGTCAAGATTCGCCGCTCCGGTATTGAAATGCGCGAAGTCATTTTGCGCGAAATTTGTCGCCGCGAGGTGTGTCAGTATTTATCGACTAGACCGCTGGACGAAGTTCTCAGTCCAAGTGGGGCCGCTTTGGCGACAGCGCTCCGTGAGCGCATTCAAAAGTCGTTTGATCTTCAAAGCACCGGTGTGGAAGTTGTGAGCATTCAGATTCCTGCGTTGCGTCCACCAGGCGAGGCGGCGGCCTTGTATGAAGAACTTTCCATGGACACGCAAAATGCGCGCAAAGTTAAAGAAGAAGCGCAACGCATTGCCAACACCACAATGGCAGCATTGCTAGGGGATGCTCGATTGGCTTCGCAAGCGATTGACGCAATTGAAGTCTGGCGAAGTACCCTGCGTGAAAAGGGTGAAACTGCGCCCGAAACATTGACCGCCCGGTTAGCTGTTGAAACTATTCTGGTGTCAACTCGTGGGCAAATTGCCACACAAATTAAGAGTTCACGGGCTCGCCGCTGGGCATTGCATCTCAGGGCGCGCATTACTGCCAGTGAAGTGCTTGGTCAGGCGGCTGCCTATCACACCGCGACTGATTTATTCATGCAGCGAAAATTAATGGAGGCGCTTTCTCAAAGTCTTTCAACTGTCCGTCAAAAATATGTTTTGGGCATTGACCCAAATCGAATTCGTGTTGATATTCAAATGCAACAGCCGGAAGTTGGTTTCAACTTGGCTGATTATGTAGAGAAAAAATCGGATAAATAATTTAGAAACAAAACATCATGTCAAAAACTCTTCCAATTGCCGCAGCCGCGTTCATTCTTCTAGTGTTGACTTTGTTCAACACCACCTACACAGTCAACTACCACGAGGTTGCGGTCGCAACTCGCTTTGGCAAGCCGGCTGGAATTGTTCGAGAAGCGGGGCTGCACTTCAAAGCGCCATTCTTTATTGATCAAGTATCAAAATTGGACACCAGGCTGCAACTTACTGAAAGCAACATGGAGACAGTGTTGACCAAAGATGGGCAACAAGTTGTTGTCAAAGCTTTTTTATTGTGGCGTGTGGACAGCAAAGGGGACGCGCCTTTGGCGTTCTACACTGGCTATGGCAATCTTGACTCCGCCAACAAGGAACTAGAGACGCGACTCAACGCCAGTATTCGGGGCGCCGTGGGGCAGTTTTCCTTCACCGATTTAATTGGTTCAAAGAGTAGGCTTCCAGATGCGGAAGCCTCTTTATTGGCTGATATCAAGCGAAATCCAATGGTTGGTGTTGAGCCAGTCACGGTGGGCTTGAGCCAAGTGGTATTGCCTCCAAAGACCACCATTGCGGTGGTGAAACGTATGAGCGCGGTGCAAGAAACATTGGCCAACCTTGAGGAAAGTCGCGGGCAAGCGGAGGCGGACGCCATTAAGAGCATGGCCGCGAGTCAAGCGGACACCATTCGTAATTTTGCCGAGCAGTGGGCCGCGGAACTTGAAGCGGTTGGAAACTCGGAGGCCACTCGCTACTACGAACAAATGAAAAAAGAAGCGGATCTGGCAATCTTTCTCGCATGGCTTGACACTCTCAAAGCAAGTCTTTCCGGCAGCACCACATTTGTCACGGATATGAACAAGGCGCCGTTTCACATGATGGATCTTGATTCTCCTGTTGACGCCAAAGGTATTCCGCAACCATCTCAGAAATCCTCATGGGGACAGTCAAGTCCAGCAGGAAATAAATAAATGGCGGATTCAAACCAAGACATTTCATCCAATAGTTCGGATGACGCCGAGGAACCACGGCGCGGCGCAAGCGCGCAGTTTGAAGTGGCGGCGCCAGTGGCCGCCGAAGCTGCGATGCGGCAGGCAATGGACCCAGCCAATCAAAGTCTGGGCGAAGCGTTGCGTCTTTCCTACAGACTTTTGCAAGTGGCAATTGTTGGTCTCATCATCACATTTTTGTTCAGCGGATTTCAAACAGTTCAAGAGGGAATGAGCGGCATACGAACGATCTTTGGAAAAATTTCTGGCGAGTCGGGGCAAGAGGCTTTGAGCCCTGGATTAAATCCGTTTTGGCCATATCCAGTGGGAGATATCACTGTTTTTGAAACAAAGCGAGTGGTGGAACTTCGCTTCGAATTTTGGCCACGCATGTCCAGCAAGAATGCGACCATTGAACAAATGATGGATAGCGCCGATGTGACAGCGCCTTTGAAGCCGGGATTGGATGGAACGGTGATCACCGGTGACGGAGATTTAGCTCATGTCCAATTGGTGGCCGAGTATGTTGTTGAGGATCCAGTTCGCTTTTTACAAGCTGTTGATCTTGAGAAATCGGACGCGATTGTTCGTATCGCCCTTTCAAGCGGAGTAACAACTGCGGTTGCCCGAATTCCGCTTGTTGAACTTGTTGATCAACGTGAGCAACCAGCCGCTATGGTGCAAGTGGAAGCGCAACGCGTGTTGGACAGTATGGCAAGTGGAATTCGATTGCAAAAAGTTTCCATGCCCGAGCGCAGCGCGCCGTTTGCGGTTCGCAGTGTTCTGCGCCGTGTGCAAACTGGAAAAGAAGATGCCAAGACTGTGGTTGATCGTTCGCGGCAAGAAGCCACTGCACAGCTCTTGGCCGCAGCCGGTCCAAAGTATGAGCAAATCCTGACCTTGATTGATGGGTACGAAGCAGTTTTGGCTTCGGGCGACATGACCCGCTCTGATCAATTGTTGCGTCAAATTGGCGAGCGGCTGGAAATGAAAGACATTGGCGGTACGGCCAGTTCCATTATCAATCGCGGCAAAAGTTATCAAAGCGCCATTGCTGCCAATTTAGGAAAAGATGTCCGCCGTATTGAAGGACTTCGTGAAACATGGAGCCAAAATCCGCAACAACTTGCGCGGCAACTCTGGCTTGATGCTTTGCGGAGCGTGCTGACTCAAAACGAGGTCGAAGTTTTTGCAGTGCCGCCTGGGGTTGGACAAAGTCAAATCAGCATCGCATCTAGCCCTGAAGTAATGCAACTGCGGCGCAATGCGGACATGGCTCGTCGAAAGCAAGCCGCCGCAATCAGCGAAGCGCTTCGACCAAGTTGGCAGCTAGGTGTGCGACAGACCGTCTTGGATAAAGCTGGTCGTCGACTTGATGACAAGGCGACACAAGGATTTGGTCGGGAGAATAAATAGTGGCAAAGACTTCGCAGAAAAGCGCGGATCTTGCGGTGCAAGCCGTGGGGCTGACAAAAGTATTTACCGATTTTTGGATGAGAGCCAAAGCCGTCGCGGTGGATGGAATAGATTTTGAAATTCGCCAGCATGAAATCTTTGGTCTTCTAGGTCCAAACGGCAGTGGCAAGAGCACGACAATTAAAATGATGTTGGGCCTCTTAAGACCAACTCATGGTCGGTTGTCCGTTCTTGGCCACGCTCCCGATGATGTCAAGGTGAAATCTAGAATTGGCTATTTACCAGAAGAAAGTTATTTGTATCGCTTTCTCAATCCAATGGAAACGTTGGATTATTACGGAAAATTATTTGGTTTGGAGCGGCGGCTTCGACGTCGACGCTGCGAAGAGTTGCTTGAAATGGTCGGCTTAAATCAAGTTGGTCGGCGCCGTGTCGGAGAGTTTTCTAAAGGCATGGCGCGGCGGCTAGGTCTGGCGCAAGCCTTGGTGAATGATCCGGATTTTCTAATTTTAGACGAGCCAACCAGCGGACTTGATCCAATTGGAACCAGGCAAGTCAAAGACTTGCTTCTAGAACTAGGTCGACGTGGTAAAACAATTCTTCTTTCCAGCCATCTTTTAGCCGATGTTGAAGATGTGTGCGATCGCATGGTCGTGCTGTATGGCGGAAAAATTCGCGCCAGCGGAACTGGCAATGAATTGCTTGAGGATTCAGATCACACGGTGATTGAAACGCAGCGGCTTCGTCCAGAAACAATTTTGCGAATTGAAAAAGTCCTTCAGGAATCAGAGGGAATTGGTATTCAAAGCACGCATGCTCCACGGCAGAAACTTGAGGATCTCTTTATGAAGATTGTCGAGCAAGCCAAAGCCGAGCAACTTGCCAATAGCGGAGCCTTGCATGGGGGCAAAACAGCCAGGTTCTTGGCGGAAACAGGGGCGGAGAATGCCGATCTGCTTTCTAGACTTACTGAAGAACCTAAACCAATTCCAGCCAAAAATGCTCGCGTAGTGAAAACTAAGGAGAAGGAAGTGACGGCGAATGTGTTGGCGGAGTTGTCGCGCGCGCAAGAACCGGTAGTTGAAAAACCACGCACAGTTCCCATACCAAAACCTGTGGTCGGCGTGGATCGCGGCATGCTTGACGGGCTTATGGGAAATGATTCTCAATCTGGCGGGAGTGGATCTTCTTGACGCCATTGTTTCGGCAGCGGTGGTCGGGTTGGAACCACAGTTTAGAAAAAACGCGTGTCAAAGTAATCGCTTCGATCATTACCAGTTTTGTTGTGATGGGTCTCATGACCCCCTTTTTCATTGCAAGCCTGAAATTGCAATCTCAGCGAGATGCCATTGAAACTGTTGTACGTCAAGGCAATTTGAATGATCGCGATCCCATCAGTGTGGCGCTTTTAGAACGCGGAGAAGTGAGAACCCCGCAAGCAGTCTTTCAAAGTAGCCAGTTGCGTTCAATGGGCGGCGACTTATTTGATCGGCAAGGAAAAATTATCGACGTCACTCTTGTTTCAGATGTGCTGCTTGCTACATCCTTTCCTACATGGTCGCCCATTTTTTTGGTTGAACACCCTTCAGCGCCAGTGATCGTCTTTGTTGTATTTTTAAGTTCCGCGTTTCTGGCTTTGGGGCTAAATATGTTCCTTCCCTATTTGTGCGTCATGTTGTTCACTGGAGCAATTGTTATTCCAGCCGTAGGCCAGGGATATTTTTCAGTGGCATTTGTTACATCAGGAATCACAGCGCTTGTACTTTCATTCTGCCTTTTAATTCAACTCCTGATTGTGTTGCTCAATGGACGGACAGGCTGGTGCGCAGTGGCTCAAACATTGGTGCGTGAATCAATTCGGCAGCGTATTAGCGTTTCATTTATCGCGGTTGTTCTTATTGCGCTTCCACTGCTTCCGTTATTTATTGATGGCGCAAGTCCGTTGCGTTATCAAATTCAAACTTTCATGGCGCGCGCATTGGACATTGCGTATGTCAGCGCTGCATGCATGACACTTATGCTGGGTTGCGCCACAGTTGCATTTGAAATTCGTGATCGTCAGATTTGGCAATTAATGACAAAGCCACTTGATCGCCTTCAGTATTTAATTGGAAAGTGGGCGGGACTTGTATTTCTAAATCTTATTCTATTTCTTGTGAGCGGCGTGGGTATATTTATTTTCGTGCAATGGATGCGAACTCGCCCAGCGATTGACGAATTTGATCGCATCGCAGTTCGTGATGAGGTATTGGTTGCTCGCGATACTTCGCGACCACACTATGAACGTCTAGGAAGGGAAGAATTGGAATTATCCGTGGACTCAATGATTGCGTCGGACGCCATTTTGAAAGCGGATCTAGATAGTGGGCGTCGGCGATTGGAAGATGTCCGCCGTGAAATCGCCACGCAGAGACAGGCGGAGTTTCAATCTTCGCAGCGCAGAATTGAACCGGGGATGAATAAATTCTTTCTATTCGAGGGATTATTGCCGGCGAAATCAATTGGTGGAACATTGTCGCTACGATATTTTTTGCATGCGGGAGGAAGTGAATCACACGCATCATTTCCAATTATTTTTAAATTTTCAGATGGATCATGGATTGACCGCATGTTTATTCCAGCTCAAGGACACATTCTTGCGATTCCGGCCAGTTTGATCAATGATCAGGGTCAATTGCAAATTGAAATTATCAATCTGAAATTTAACTCCAAGAAAAATACGTTTGAAAACAGCGAATGGGCTTTCAATTGGGATGAAGATAGTTTGGAGGTGCTCTATCGCGTGGGGGGATTTGAAGCGAATTATTTGCGTGGCATGGTTGTCAATTTGGTCAAGCTTTCATTCCTGGCAATGCTGGCCCTATGTGCAGCCACCACACTTAGTTTTCCCGTGGCTTGCCTTCTTTCTTTCTCCATATTTCTGGCGGGCAGTCTGGCTCCATTTTTAGCGCAAAGTCTTATGTACTGGACTTCCGCTGCGGATGCTGGGTCCATTGAAAACTTCGTTCAGATTACGGTCAGAGCCATTGCAGTAGTGGTGGAATATGCCCTTCGACCATTCGGGCAGACCAGTGCGAATGACCTTCTTGTTAGAGGCCGCAATGTCAGTTGGGATCGAATGAGTCTTGCAATCTTTGTCATTGGACTTGGTTGGACTGGAACAACACTCCTCGTGGGCTGGTTAGCGTTTCGGCGCAAGGAATTGGCCGTGTACAGCGGGCAAGGATGAGCCATGCGAGATCGAATCATTCAACTCATTTGTCTATGTATCTTTTGTGTCGGCGCCGTAATTAGTGGCGACGCGGTGCCTAAACTTTTAGAGCAAGCAAACAAAGAAGGACTGCGCTACACATCTGATCCCGTCGAGGGCGCGCCTCCAATCATCGCACTTGGTACTGCAATTGGCGCGCTTCGTGGCGTGCTTGCGGATTATTTATGGATTAAATTGCAAATGCAAAAAGATCAAGGCCTTTTTTATGAAGCCATGGCCGATGCGGACTTGATCACGAAATTGCAGCCTCGTTTCGCGGAAGTTTGGGGTTTCCATGGACACAACATGGCCTACAACATTTCTGTGATTACCAACACGCCGAGTGAGCGCTGGGCTTGGGTCAACGCGGGCATTGAATTGGTTCGCAACAGAGGTCTTCGATACAATCCCAATGATCTGGGTTTGAACAAGGAACTCGCTTTTTGGTTTGCCCATAAAATTGATGGGGTTTCCGACGACGCGCATCTGCACTACAAACGGGAGTTTGCCAAGGAATGGCTTTACATTCTTGGATCACCCCCGTATGACCAAGTTGAACGTGAGAAATGGATGAGGGCGATTGCCAACGCTCCCGACACGGTTGAGGAACTTGAGCAAAAAAAACCTGATGTCAAAGTTCTGATTGAAGAATTAACAGCAGAATTTACACCATTTGACAAAAAGTTTCGATTTAAGTTGGATAAGGAGTTTCTCATCAATCTGGGAAAGTGGATGGCGGTGAAGTCATCGCCGTACGCCCGAATTCTAAATTTGGAGAAAAAATTTAAATCGAGTGATCCAATCTTTGTGGCGTTTGATCGCGTGCTGTCAAAGCCGAATCAGCAAGCGGCCTTGAACGCGCTATTGCCATTTCTACGCAAGCGGGCCTTGATTGACGACTACAACATGGATCCAAATAAGATGGCGGATTACACGCGCGATTACGGACCGCTTGATTGGCGCCACGCGCAGGCGCATGCGTTTTATTGGAGTCGCCTAGGTGCCGAGCAAGGCGAATCCCGCTACGGCGCTCCCGATAACGCATATAAAGTCATGAATAATGATCGCCTGGTAATTCAGGCGATGCAGGCGATGAATAATTCTGGCTTGGTGGCAATTGATCCGTTTTCAAACGACAACCCAACGCGGCTTCAAGATAATCGTTGGATCAAATCAATCGAGAAATATTTTTTAGAGTTGTATAAGAAGCACTATCAAACCCGTGGAGCTGGCGGGGATACATTTTGTGACTTTCATGAAAACTTCATGGGGCAAGCTATTCGGCAGCTGTTTCGTGTTGGTGACTACGCCGGAGCCCAGGAAATTCTTGACCATTTAGATCAATTGTACGGGCGTGGGGGTTTGATACCAAATAATCAATACGAGAAATCGCTGGAAGATTTTGTGCGCGACGCCACCTATGGCGAGTATGACATGGTTCCCGATGTCGCACGCACGGACGTCTACGCCGTATTGCAGAGAGGCTTTCGAGAGGGTTTGCTTTTAGGGCGGAAAAAAATTCTAGAAGAAAGTTTGCAATTTGCCAAGGATCTAACAGACTACTTTCAAGGAAATCGTTACACGGATTTTGTGAACAAGTTTGGCGAGATGCGAATGGCCGATCTGGTCGGCGACATACGCCGCAGCGTGGAGGATGTATTGATTCTTTTGCTTCGCGATAACAACCAGCCATTGCTTGACCGCTTAACAATTTACAACCGAGCCTCTGAAGAGCAGCGACGCATGGTGTACGACGCGGTCAAAGACCAAATTGCCATGGAACTGAAAGCAAGTCCATTAAGTGAGGCGATTGAATTTTCCGCGGCATTTCCAGAGCCACCGGAAATGGATTCCTACAGAGTCTTGCAAGCGGAGGCCGCGCGTGTGCGAAAAGCAAGTCTTGATAATCAAAATCGTTCAGAAACCCAGAGAAAATGAGCCAAATTACAATTCCGCCAGTCATCTTCGCTATTGGGCGCAACTATCCGGAGCACGCTCAGGAAATGGGCGGGACGGTGGATCCCAATCCAATCATCTTCATGAAAAATCCAGCCTGCGTAATTGGCGACGGGCAAGCGATTGTTATTCCCGCAATTTGCGAGAGGTCGGGTCCACAAGTTGATTGGGAGGGCGAGTTGGCGATTGAAATTGGAACGACGTGTAAAAATGTAAGGGAAGGCGATGCGCTTGGCATGGTGCGCGCCTACTGCGCCGCCAATGATGTCAGCGCGCGTTGGTGGCAGAAGCAGGGTTCGGGCGGTCAGTTTTGCAGAGGAAAAAGTTTCGACACATTCTGTCCTCTCTCGCAACCAACTCGCTCCGAGCGCGTCCCGAATCCGCAACTGTTGCGCATTATCACTCGCGTGAATGGTGAATTGATGCAGGATGCTTCCACCGCGGACATGTATCACTCGGTTGCAAAAATAATCTCTGTGCTGAGTGATGGAATCACTTTGCTTGCGGGCACGATTATTCTGACTGGCTCACCAGCGGGCGTTGGAGCAGCCAGAAAACCACCTGTTTTCCTGAAGAATGGCGACATTGTGGAGGTTGAAATTCCTGGCGTGGGCCGTGTGCGCAATCCCGTGCAAAGCGAAAAATGAACACGCCCACGGCGCGACTTTCTTTCGCGGCGCGTGGCTTCATGCGCCTCGTTCGTGGGTATCAAATTATTCTTTCCCCGTTGCTTGGTGGCCGTTGTCGCTTTGAGCCATCGTGCTCATGCTATTCAATGGAGGCGTTTCAAACGCACGGCGCGTTGCGTGGATTGTGGTTGACGGCGCGCAGAATTATTCGCTGTCACCCTTGGGGTGGTTCTGGATTTGATCCGATTCCAGCTTCTGGCATCGGCTTTCCAGTTTGCGCAGCGCGCCCAACAGCGTCTCTTGATATTCCTGCAACAGCTTTGGCTCATGCGGGCGAACCACAATCACCACATCAAGACACGTCGGCAGCTGTTTCTGCCAAAGACGAAAGCCCTCGCGCAATAAACGCTTGATGCGATTGCGACGCACCGCGGTTCCAACTTTGCGCGGCAAGCTCACGCCAATGCGTGTGTGCGCGAGTGAATTTCTCAACGCGTAGATTGTGAGAAAGCCCAAATCGACCCGCTGTTTACCGGCGTAGACACGCCGAAAATCACGGTTAAGCCGCAGGCGCATTTTGGCTGGAAATTGCAAGGAAATGGCCATTTTATGACGTTTCTAATTCGCGTTGGTAGCGATTCATTAGGGAGGCTCGCGAAATGAGTCCTATCACACGCGCCGGCACGCCTTGCGAAAGAACGGTGAGACGCTCAACATCATGGCGGCTGAATCGATCCAGCGCAACATCAAGGGTTTCATTCTCATAGACCACAGGCAAATCGTCGCGTGTGACCTCGTCCACGCTCAGCAGCGCAATCACTTGACGATTGATCAGGGTCTGACGCAAATCATTTGATGTCACCATGCCGCGGTAGGAACCATCCGCGTGAAGCACCACAAAGTCATCCACTCCTTGCTCGGCGCTGATGCCAATGATCTTTGACAATTCGTCGTCCGCCGACACGGTAATGGCCGTGTCCAGTGGCAGGTTGGTCACACGCAATCGGCGCAACACGGTTAAGTCGCTCATGCCACCCAGGCGAATTCCAAGCGACGCAAGCTCAGCGGTGTAAATGCTGTCACGGTAGAGCACACGGCTAGCCAAAGCCGCTATGACCGCGGTCAACATGAGTGGCAACATGATGCTGTAACTACGCGTGAGCTCGTACACCAGCAACACCCCGGTGAGTGGGGCATGCGTGGTTGATGCAAGCATGGCCGCCATTCCAACCAGCGCCAGATGCGTGGGCGGAGGCGCGCTTGTGAAGCCAACGGCGTGCAAAAACATGCCAAATGCCCCGCCAGACATGGCGCCAAGAAGCAAACTTGGCGCGAATAATCCGCCCGCGCCGCCAGAGCCAAGCGTGAGGCATGTGGCGATCATTTTCAACAGCAGCGCAACGCAAATGCCACCCGCGATCCACAGCATGTCCGCGTTCGCGCCACGCAACGCCGGTTCATAGAGCGTTCGATTTAATAATTCACGCGTTGGCGCGTACCCCGCGCCGAAAAATGGTGGATAGCCCGAATCCGATTTGTTCAAACCCATCCACGCCACGCCAAGGCTGCCAAGCAGAATCGCCCCCATCAGTGGCCGAAATAATTGGTGTACTGGTATGCGCGCAAAAAGTTTTTCACTCAGCGGCAGCAAGCGTATGAATGCGACCGCTATGAGCGCAGTTAACAATCCAAACACCACATAATACAATGTTTGTCCGATCGTGAATGTCTCTGACTTGTCCTGAAAGAAGTCCACGCCCACGCCAAACAAGGGCTCTGAACTGCCTAGCCACATTTGCGCTGTCGCGGCGCTGACCACGCTGGCAATCACAATGGGCGTGAAGGTGCGCAGCGAGAAGTCGCGCAAGATCACTTCCATGGTGAAAAAAATGGCGGCCAACGGCGCGTTGAATACCGCCGCCAATCCCGCGGCGGAACCGCATCCAAGCAAAGTCGCCGCACTGGCTCCATCGCCTTTGAGCCAGCGGGAAATATTGCTGCCAACAGTGGCACCAATCGTGACGATTGGTCCTTCAGGTCCAGCACTTCCACCTGAACCAATCGTGCATGTGCTGGCCAACCAATGTCGAATGCCAAGGCGAATAGGCAAATTGGATTGCTCGCGATTCACCGCCAATATCACGCGCGTCACTCCGTGACCGCGAAAGTTGGTTGGAAATATCCAGAAAACAAACGCGGTCAGCAACGCGCCCACGCAAGGCGCGAGCAATATAAGAACTTGGCTGAGGTCCACAAATTCCGCGCCTAGAAATTCGGGCAATCGCTCCAACCAGCGGATGGGAAGTATGAAACCAATCGCGGCGGTTCCCATGACAACTCCAAGGACTCCAGCGACAAGAACCAACCACCATTCCCGGTCAAGCCCAAGGCGTATGCGAAGTCGGTTTGTCAATGAGCTTGAAAGCATGCACCTTGCAGGGTAACTGCCCAAGCGGGGCGCTTGGCACGTTCTGGCAATGTTTCAGCCACTTGCGGCAATGACCAAGATTGGCGCAATTGAAGGTGGTCGACTGAAAGGCGAAACTTTGTTATACTGTTGGGCTCGCCAAAGTGGCGAATTCTTCGAACCATATTGGAGATCTAAACATGATTGAAGCTCTTTTAAGCGATGAGATTGTGGAAAAGTTTGGTGGTCGTTTTAAATTGACCTCGCTGATTCAAAAGCGTCTCAAAGAAATCATCGAAGGCGCGCGGCCGCTTGTGGAAAGAAATAATCGCAGTCACTTGGAAGTTGTCGTGGCCGAGATCATGGAAGACAAGATCACGATTGATTGGGAGAAGAGCAATTTGCCAAAGCCAATTCTAAACAAGCGAAAATAAATTTTCGTTTTGGCTGAAAATTAAATTCTTCAAACGCTCGGCATTGCCTGGCGTTTTTTTATGCCAAGTTGGCCAACGGCGAACTTGCAAAAAAAAGAAGAAGCGGAGAGGGTGGGATTCGAACCCACGAGTAGGCAAGCCCACTATCCGTTTTCGAGACGGGTCCCTTCAACCACTCAGGCACCTCTCCGACTTGATGGGAACTCAAGTATGACGCTGGAAGCGAATCTGGTCAACGATCTAATTTATGGAAATTGTGTCCACTCACGCCGTGGTGGCTTGCGTGGCGGCAATCCAACCAGATTTTCCATCGCCAAGGCGAATGAGCAGCCAGCCTGGACGCTGTTCCAGCACGCGGAATTCAACGCCTTGCGAAAGTGGCTCGGCGAATTGCGGATCAAAGCCGTCCCCATTGCCTTTGCGCACCATGACGCCGTCGCTGATTGTGACACCTTGGGGCCAGAGTTTCGCGGCTGCCATGTCGGTTGCCACGGTCGTGGCAAGAATGACGCCCACAATTGCGCAACTCCAAGCGACGCGTCGAACAAGCACGCGCGCGGTTTCATGGTGAGCCACCGCTGGCTTGCATAACAAGAACGCTGCAAGGGCCCAAGCGGCAATCCAACACATTCCCGCCAGTGTGAGGCGGCTTTTGAAGGAAATCAAATGCCACCAAGCGGAAACATCTTCCATTAACATGCCGCCGCCGGAGTCAAATCTGTCCTTCACCAAAGTGCGTGCGTGCGCCAAATTGGATTGAAGTTGAGAATCGCCCGGCATGATGCGCTGCGCTTGCAGGTATGAGCCAATGCCGCTGCCGATTTGTTTGGCTTGCACTTGAGCGTTGCCAAGGTTGTACAAAAGTTGGCCGTTGGTCACGCCGCTCTTTACAATTTTGTCGAAACCCTTGGCGGCTTCCGCAAAATATTTTTGCGCGGCTGCGGGATCTGTCCGTGCGATTTCAACCCCTTGGTCATACGCGGTCTGCGCGGCTTGCAATTCGGCGGCAAATTTTTCGTTGACATCATTGGCGCATATCGCGCTTGGTGAAAGAGCGGCGAGCGCGCAAAGAATGATGGGCCAAAAGTGTGGGCGCGAAGGGCTCATGGTTGGATTCCATCAAGAATGGAGGCGGTCCTATGACGCCAGGAAAGTTGAGCAAGCTCATCTATAAGTTTGGTGGCCTGCGCACGCAAGGCTTGCGCGCTTTCGCCGCGTTGTGGAGCGAATGCCGCGCGTTCGCCCACCGCCAAAATTGAATCAAGTGTTTGCATGCACGCGGCATTGGCGCCCGCCATGTGCGCAAGGTTTGCCGCATCGCTTCGAGTCACCGTGCCCGCGGGGCGCAAGGTGCGAGCCTCAATAAATCCTTGAATCAGTGTGGCAATAGCGGCGGCGTCATTCGCGCTTTCAAGCTGTCGCAGAGCGTTCTTGGCGGCGCCACGAGCGCGCGCCAAACCCATGTTGTTTTTAACATATCGATTTCGTCTGCGCAACAAAAACAAAGTGGCCGCCATAAGTGGTGGGGCAGCCAAGACCATTCCAGTTGTCCAACCCACCGTAAGTCGTTGATCACTGACAAGATCCACGCTGGGCGCGGCATTGGCAAAAAGTCCGCCGTTGACCTCGGTGAGATTTGTCTTGGCCGCGTCTTTCTTGGTGGCGCTCACGCCTTCCATAGCGGTGGTGGAAATTCGTTCTGCGGGACTCACGCTAATTGGAATCGCCTTGGTTGTGGTTGTGACATATTTGGAAGTGGATGGATCAAAGTAAGAGAATTCAATTGGCGGAATTTCCTTGGCATCCGCGTTGAGGGCGCGCAGAGTTTGCGTGAATATTTTTGTGGATCCGTCCACTATGCCCGCAAGAGGATCCGAAGGCATGCGGAAACCTTGTGTGAGCGCTGGGCTTTCAAGTGGTGGCGGTTGAAGGGTGCGTAATTCTTCTTTGTTAACTGAAAGACTTTGGATTGAAATAGTCAGCGTCATTGGATCGCCCACCGTTGCCTTGGTTGGTTTCGCGCTGGCTTGAATGGAAAATTGTCCGACTGCTCCGCGGAATGAAGCGGGACGACCCGCCTCCGGCAAGGCTTTCACAATTAGATTTGAAGTTTCGGGACTAGCTGTGACTTTGCGAATGCCGCTGATTGAAAGTTCAGGAGATCCAAAGAAGTCGCTGTTGACAGTAATACCAGTTGGGTATCGCAAATCAATTC
Source organism: Phycisphaerales bacterium (assembly GCA_009691785.1). Taxonomy (GTDB): domain Bacteria; phylum Planctomycetota; class Phycisphaerae; order Phycisphaerales; family SM1A02; genus SYAC01. The sequence goes on along the minus strand of SIAM01000007.1, from coordinate 969 downwards.
GCACATCTCCAACATCAAGGGCGCCGCTTCTTGATGCGTTTGTATTGGCAGTGATGTCATAAACGTACCATCTTGCGCCGTCGCGAATTTCCTCACGGCCAGGCGGCGGTTGATTGCTCTGCAGAAGTTCGCGTATCCGCGGTTGAAACAAGCCCCATGAACTTGTTGGTTTGTCAATTAAGTCCCACATTTGGCGATCATTGAGGGACACGTCATGTTCACGATTGGAGTAAGGCCGAATGGCAATTTCCAAAATCACATGGGCGGCTTGACCGGCGAATATAGTTGTTGGATTGCTTCTCACGGACACGGCGAGCACATCGCCACTATCGGTGGCGGATATGGGCACATTTTTCGCAGGGCTGAGATAGGTTCTTCCATCGGCGTTGATTTTAACTTGCGGAAGTGTCAGCATCCCAGGACGGTTGGGGGTCATCTGCACGGTCCAAGTGGTGGTCGTGCGCCGCGAAACAACTCCGTTAATGTTTTGGCGCATTTCCATTCGTTGCGGCGCGCCAACAACCGCGCTGACAAAGTCTGCGCTTGCGGCAATTTCTGGCGCTTGAGGTTCACCCGTTGAATTCGCCGCCACAACTTGCATGATGATTGGCGTACCCACCCAACCCTCACGTTGTTGCAGTTTAAATTCAACGGCTTGTGAAAAAGCATTGGCACAAAGACATGTCGCGGCAAGAAATGCAAGAATGAAATTGCGAATGATGCGAGGCATATGTATTGACTACCAATCTTTACCGGCGGGGGCGGACTGAATTCGGCTTACTTTAGCCTTTTTGTCGGCGTTGCGTTGTTTCTCTTTGTCTCGAACCATTTGCAATAGTCGAGAGGTTTCCTGCTTGTCCATTTTTTGTTCGCTTTTGGCAACTTCTTGACCAGTGGCTGCTTGCTCCTGTTCTTTTTGCTCTTGTTCTTTTTGCTCTTGTTCTTTTTGCTCTTGTTCTTTTTGCTCTT
>SIAM01000044.1 GCA_009691785.1 Phycisphaerales bacterium | reverse complement strand
TTGAGCAACTTAATGGCCACGCGGCGCTTCAGCAGATCGCTTTCTTGCGTTGCCAACCACACTTCACCAAATCCACCAACGCCCAATCGCTTTTCTACTTTGCAATCACCAATGCGCTCCAGGCGCGGCGCGAATGTTTGTTCTGGCGCGCTGTGCTGACCCGCGCCACTTGAGGCACCGCGCGCGCCAGGAAGAATTGTGGCGTCGCCATCGGCGCTACTGGCACCCGGAAGAAGTGTGGCATCCATGTCGGCTGGAGCTTTTGAAGGCAACTTGGAATTGGATGCCCCGCTTGCACCCGGCAGAATGGTGGCGTCCATATCCGCTGGAACGGAATCTTTGTCAGGCGGAGTTGTGTCAGAATCGTTAGACATTACAGATTCACACAATGATAAACAAATGCGTGGTTGAATTTATCTCGACCACTTGCTGTTTGAAATCCATCAGAACCCAATCGCGTTCTTCTGTCCTTGCTTGGTCACGGTTTCTTCACCTTCCCACACCGCGTTGCCGGTGTTGGTGTCGGTCAAACTCATTTGAAAAATAAACGAAGTTTGCTTGGTATCCCCCGCACTTACGCTGTTTTCAAGAATCTTTGCGGTCAATGTGAAATCCGTCATGCGCGGCATTTCATTGCTCTTTCCACTTTGAAATTCGCGCATGTCCTTGGTGCCTTTGGCCATGGGGTCCTCGGGTTTTCCGCCCAAACCTTCGGTCGTACTAATTTGCACCTTGCCGGTTTGCAAAAGTGCGATGCGTATTTTTTTAATCAACTCATCCGTGTCAAATTGATCCGACGTGTCGTTGGTGATGCGACTTATGCCCAAAATTGCTGGCTGATTTGGGGACTTGGCGAACACGCCCGAAATGGTCATGCTTTGCACAAGCTTGTCGGCCGCTAAATTAAAATCTTGCACATCCACTTTGTTGGTGGAGGTAATCACCTCATTGCCGCGCGAATCAATGCGCCGTGCGGGCGTGCACGCTATGGTCAGGGCAAGTACGGCGGTAGAAGTCAAGACAACGGTATTGCGAATGGTGCTCATGAAAATGCTCCTTGAAGTTGGATTGAATTATTGTGTCCAGGGAAGATTTGTGTCCAACAATTGAAGTTGCCACTGCGTGGCCGTAGGCGTTGGACCAATGCCAGTGATTATTATGGTTTCTCGGGGCATGATGCGTTGCGTTTGCCATGCTTGTGCTGCGCCCGTGATACGCATGCCATTGGCGTCAAACCATTCAAAGCGATATGAAATACTTTGTGGAGTTGCTTGATCGCTATAGACCGACAACTGCACGCGCTTTTGGTCGCCGTTCACCACATCTTCTTTGACATCGGTGACATTGGATTTGGAATTCAGCCAACTGTTCGTGATCACTTGCTTAAATCCCGGCGTACCTGGAGCCGCATTTGAAATTGGCACAACCGTGTTCATGGTGTTGCACGCGGCAAGCGCGAAAATGAGCGAGACGATCTGAAAAAGGCGAGGCATGTTGATTTCTCCTAAGGCTTGAGGATCCGTATTACAGAATAGTTCATCCAGGGCTTGCTATGGCAAAGCTCATGACAGCTGGGTCGGTTCCCGCGTTCACAGTGCGAACACGAATCACAGTGACTGTGGCCGCTGGAATTTGCACGGGACCAATTGTTTTTCCATCGGACATTGTGATTGAAATCGTGCCGGACTCTGGACGATTCACTCTGCACCACAAAACGCGCTTGGGCAGGGTAAGCCAACAGCGCAGGTCCGCCGAATTTGCGCCCACTTGATATACGGCGCCAATAATAGAACCCCAATTTCCCATGCCCTGCTGCAAACCGTATGTGGCGGCGGCTTTGCTTGCGCTTGAAACCAATGTGGCCATGATGATTCCTGGAAGTCGTTGATTGAAATCTTGCGCGACCACCGCGTCCATATCAGTAAGCAACGCGGCGTTGGCCACCGCATCCGCTGCGGTCACCGTGAATCCGGTCACCGACGGCTCGTTGTGTATTTCAAGTAGCGGAAATGCGGCGCCCACATAGGGAACTCCAGCGATGAACAATGGAATATCCAAACGCAACTCTTTCAATGAAGGCGCGCGGCCAGCCTCCACAAATACATACACGCACTGGGAAGGTGTCTGCCCATTGGCGGCGTTGCCCGCCATCTCGACATCTTTCAACACATCGGCATTCGCTGGCGCGGGCAGCATTTCAGCCACGCGCTTGAACGTGGTCCGCGCTTGTTCAAATTGTCCGGTTGCAAATCTATTCACCGCGCGCAAATACGTTGCGTATGGAATTTCATAATTGCTGTAGCCGCGCATTTCACGAATTGTTCCGTAATTGGCGTTCAATGATGCTTGAAAGCCTGGATCATCCAATGATTTGTTGGCGTCGTAGCCGTTTTTTTTCCCAGACTCTTCAAAGGCCTTTGTGTCTGCATCAATGCGCGCTTGATTTTTTTTGACCAAATCCGCTTGCCAATTCTGAGCGCGACGCAATTCCACGGCGGCCTTCTCTGGTTGGCCAAGCGCGAAATAATTCAGCGATTGATATGTGTTCAACATGATGCGGTCCACGCCAGTTCCGCGGTATGTGCGGATAGTTTGGTTGGTCATCGCCGCCGCCAATTCCTCCGTAACTTTAGTTTCCGCTTTCTCAACCAAGTAAGGAGAAATTTCATTCCACACGGATTCATAGGTGGCCAAACTTGCGGGATATTGCGCTGCGGCTTGCTGAATTGTTCCCCCATCCAAATAAAACACAACGCCATTGATGGGCGAGTCGGACTTGCCATCTTTATTGGCATCTTGCAGCGAATATTCCGCCAGCAGTGGAGCTATTTGCGTTGCGGCGGCGGAAAATTTTCCTTGGTCAAACTCCATCATGGTCGACTTCATCTTTGAGTCGTAGCCGCAGCCCGTCATGGCAATCAGGGCCACCGCCAACACGGTGAAGAATCTTGGCGCTTGAATTGTGCGTGAAAGTTGCCTTGTGATTGTCATGAAACTAGAATCAGAATAACTCATTCACACATCACGGAATAATTTGTCCACCAAGAATGCCGGGATAAATAGTCACTGGCGCCTGAGTGGTGTTCACCTTGTAATCCACCGACATTTTGGAGTTGCGCAAATATTGCGCGAAGGCGTTCATTTGCTCAACCTGCGCGTCGGTGAGTTGCTGCTTCTCCTTCACATTTTGCAGGAACGCGGTGTTGGTCAGCCAACGCTCATAGCTTGGCGCGTCCAACTGCAATGGAATGATCAACTCGGTGGGCACGCCCGCGCGAACATTAATTGTTTTCTGCCACGTCTTGAAACCAGCACGGCTGAGGGAAAGTTTGTGCATGCCCGCGGTGGCAGGCAGCGGAGCCATGCTTGGACTTGGCGCGGAACCAATCACCACGCCATCCAATTCCACAATCGCGGAGAGTTGCGTGGGCTGCATGTTCAAATTGTTGCCAGTGAAGACATAATTGCCCGCGTCATTCTTGGTGAGTTCGGGAACGGTCAGGTCCTGCATGGTGCACACAATAGTCAAGCCACTTGTCGCGCTCTCCGTGGGCGAGACCACTTTGTTTTGGTCGCATTTAGCAAGCAATTGCTGGCACATTCCCGCGGCCACTTGCTTGAACAACGGACCAGTGAGCGTGAGCTGCGTGTTTAAATTTGGCGTGTTGCGATAGGTCTCTACGCCGGAAGTTTCGCCAGAAATAAACATTTTCCCTGTGGTGGTATCCAGCACTTTATACGTGCCAGTGAGCGTGTAGGTGATGTTTTCCGTCTTCACGCCAAGGCGTTCGTCTTGGAAATTTTTCACGCTGTTGTCAAACGAAGTCAACGAACCAATCAGCACATATTGGCAACCCATGTTGCCCGCAAGCGCGGTTGCGGAGGATTGATTTGACAGGAGTTTGTCCAAGTCCTCGTAGCGCTCGGCACCGCCTTGCAACACTTCAATCGCGTCGCGCACGGTCTTGGCCTCACCAGTCAGCGTGGCTTGCGTTCCTTGATTGGGTCCGCCCGTGGCGAACTTGGAGAGGCTGTTTATGACATCCTCGCGCGAAATAATTTTAAAGCACGCGCCTTCAAGCCGCGCCACCATCATGTCCTCTAAAATGGAAACCTTGTCGCCTGCAATGTCTTTGCAACGATTCTTAATGAAGATGGCCGCGGTGTATGGCGGACCCGCAACCGGTTTCGTGGCATTTGTGTTTGTGGTCGAAGGCGCTTGCGCGCTTGGTGCTAACGCGGGCGCGCTGGTTACGCCAGTCTGCGTTAATGAAAAAATTTCAGGCGCAGAAAATTTTGCTTCTAGCATTTCGCCGTACCCAGACACCGCGCCAGGCGCGGCCTTTGGCGCGGGCTCAACCGTTGCGGGACATGTGGCGCGCGTGGACGCTCGAACAACGCAACCAATATCAACGCCGGTGTTTGGCCCGCACAATTCACCTTTGGACAACTTGGCCTGAACATCGGTTATTTTAATCCAGCCAACAGCGACCTCTTCCTTGCCCAACACCTCGCCGGTGTCTGGATCCACAAGTTCCTTGCCCTGCGCGGAAATTTGCCATATTTGCCCAGCTTTTACGCCAGTTCCATCGCCACGATTCATGGTGGCAAGGCCATCGGTCATGGCAAGAATTTTTGCGGGCAACAACACATCAATAATTCGATTGGCGATTTTTGCGGACATCAACCCGGCCAAATCCACGATGGCTTTCTCCGTCAAGCTTACGCCCTTCTCACTGGTGACATATTCCGCGTTGCGCACAAAATCGGAATTGTCCACGCGAAAACTTGTGGACTCAAGCAACTTGCCGGAAGTGGTGTTGTACATCTTGCTCACGCACAGCAGGGTCACAATGCGCTTGGTGGCCTCTTTGCCAATGCCCTCAAACTTTGCGGTTTGCACATTGTCTTGAAAGTCAGTGATGGAAGTCACAATCATGTATTGCGCTCCGGCAACTTTGCCAGCCTTGGCCACATTCGCATCGTTGGCGTCGGTGTTTCCGCTGGCGCCCAAATCTTGCTCCTTCATCAGATCGCCCAAGTCGCTTCGCGCGATCACATCAAACTTGCGCGTGTCTTGAAACGCGGAAATAATTTGCGAGTCCATAGCCTCGGTGATTCGACCAAGTTCATTCGCCTGCCCACGCTCCGTCAAGGCGCGCGTTGTGGCCGCGGTCACTTTCACCGCTCCCACCGCCAACGATATTTTCGCGGGCGCCACCGTGGCCTTGACTGGATCGGTTGTTGGTACAGTCTGCGCCAGCGCCGTGGTGGCACACAACAGGAAAGAAGCGAAAAAATTTGGCAAAAACGAAATCCCAGACTGAAGTTGTTTGGTCATTGGACTATGGACCCTTTCAAGCAAAAGGCTACCAAAAATGCATGAATTGATGAAGTTATAAGACAATATTTGTGGTATTTGGGCGTTAATTCAAGATTTAGTTTCGACATTGGAAACTATGGTCTATGGTGAAATGCAGAGTTTGCATGGTCCCGTTCATTGAGTAGTTCATAGAAAAGAATTTTATGCGTTTGCCCCTTGGTCCAATTATCGCCTGCGTGATGATTTTGCTAGCGTGGCTTCCCTCGCTGGCAATGGCAGGTGGTGGCACACCGCTGATTGATGCGCCCTTGACGTGGTCCAAATCCAAGGTGGAAGCGTCCTCTGGAATTCAACGTGGCGTTCTTGAAGAAGAGAGGCTTGCGTGGTACTCAATGGTGCAGGCTCCCCAGGCAAGTTGGCTTCGACTTGAATTTGGTGCCGACACCAAATTGGGATTGGCCAGTGACAATTCCCAAACCGATAGTTTCATTCGCATCACAAGTTTAGAGGACGGCGCGGAGCAAGTCTTGACCGCCGAAAGTTTGGCGCAGTGGAACAACACAAGCGCATATTTCAATGGCACCGCAGTGATTGTTGAGTTGATCACGGGGCAAAATAACTCGTTGAACAAACTTTCAATCAGCAGCACGCAAGTTGGCGATGTCTCGCCGATTATTTATTCCCAATGCGGATTGACTGACGATCGTGTTGCGTCGAATGATCCACGCGTGTGCAGAATCACATCCGTGGGTTGCACTGGATGGATGATCAACGACGCCAATCACATGTTTCTGACCGCTGGCCATTGCCCTGCCAAACCTGGTTTCTCCGTGGCTCAATTCAATGTGCCTCTTTCCAATATCTATGGAAACATCATCCATCCTCCGGCCGAGGATCAATACTCCATTGACGCCACAAGCATTCAATACACAAACGGTGGAATTGGAGATGATTGGTGCTACTTTGGGGTGTTTCCAAATTCAAACACGGGACAAACGCCATTTCAAACGCAGCAGGCCGCTTTTGCTATTGCCACTCCGCCAACCGTAGCGAGTCAAGAGATTCGTATCACTGGCTTCGGCGTTGACACGGACACGGCCAACCAAACCAATCAAACGCACACGGGTTCATTCACAAGCAACTCTGGAACCACGCTGAAATACGCCGTTGACACAACCGGTGGCAACTCTGGTTCACCGGTGATTGTGGAAGGCACGGGTGTTGCTGTGGGAATTCACACCCACGGTGGCTGCTCCGCAAGTGGGGGATACAACTCTGGAACCAGTTACAACCAAACCGCGCTCCAAACCGCCATCGCCAATCCAAAGGGCACTTGCCAATCCATCGAATTCACCTATCCAAATGGCGTGCCAACGCAATTCAGCACGGAGGGTGGCGATCAAATTGCTGTGACATTCACATCACCTCTTGATGCAAGCGCCGCGGCTTTGCCAAAAATGATTTGGAAATACGAGAACGCCAGCATCACTTCAACCATCAGTGGAGTTCTTGTTTCTGACAACACATACACATTCACCACGCCCGCATTCACTTGCGGCACGCGCATTCTATTTGGTTTTTCCGCGCGAATGGGTGCAACCGGCGGTCTTTGCACTTGGCCAAAGGCGTTTCCGCAACAATATCTTGCAGCAGATGCGTCTACCACCAGTCTTGTGTTGTGGAGCGACAACTTTCAGAACAATCAATCTTGGACCGCAAGTTCGGACGGCGCAACTGCCGGCTTGTGGAGCCGCGGAACGCCAAATGGCGGCGGTTTTACTGGTGATCCACTTGTTGACTTCGATGGCAGTGGGCAATGTTTTGTCACAGGCAATGTCGAGGGCGACAATGTCAGCGATGGAATCGTGACGCTGACCAGCCCAAGCATGGATGCGACCACCGCCATCAATCCATATTTGGCGTACTCGATTTGGTTCACAAACAATGCGGGAGCAAATCCCGATCAAGATGTCATGACCGTGGAGTTGTCCAACGATGCGGGACAAACTTGGGTGCTTGTTGAAACTGTGGGTCCAACTGGAACAGTTGAGGGTTGGATGAGCCGCATAATTGCGGTTGGAGATTTTGTAAGTCCGTCCAACGCGCTGCAGCTTCGCTTCACGGCAAGTGATTCCAGTGGGGCCAGCGTGGTTGAGGCCGGCGTGGATGGAGTTCGCCTGCTTGCGGACAATGCTCTTGGCTGGTGCGGTCCACAAGGCGATTTCAACAACGACTTGGTAACCGATTCTTCCGATCTAGGCCTTATGCTGCTTCACTTTGGCGAAGCTGGAATCACTGATCTTGATGGGGATGGAAACACGGATTCGAGCGATCTTGGATTGTTACTATTGCTCTTGTGATCGCTCGCACAATCAATTCATTTGAATTTGAAATGACGCAGCGGTGGTGGCATGTCTCATTATAAAATAAATTTCTGGGGCGATTGAAATGCCACACCAATCATCAATTTAAGCGAAGATACAAGCGTGCTCACTCACAACGGAATCATGATGCTCCTGCACCGTTTTGGCTACGCCGACCTATTCCAATGGAGCGCGGCATGAACGCGCATGGATTGATTTGCATTGGCATAGCCGGCACCAGCCTGCTGCCTGAGGAGACCGCGTTGCTGGTAAACGGCGTGCGTGGCGTGATTTTGTTTACGCGCAATTACGAAAATGCGCAGCAACTCACACGTCTCGCATCTTCTATTCGCAAAGCGGCGGGCGGAAATGTGTTGATCAGCGTTGACCAAGAAGGTGGGCATGTGTTGCGTTTTTGTGGCGCGCCATTTCCACAGCAACCAAGCGCGCGAATGCTGGGCGCGCAAGGGGCGGATGTGGTTGCGCAGTGGACCCGCGACAGCGCGTTGGCGTTACGCGCCTGCGGTGTGAACATGAATTTGGCTCCAATATTGGATGTTGACAGCAATCCAAAAAACCCAGTGATTGGCGATCGTTCATTCAGCCATGACACCAATGTTGTGGCGCAACTTGGCGTGGCGTGTGTGCAAGCCATGCAAGCTTGCGGCGTGGCGGCGTGTGGAAAACATTTTCCTGGTCACGGTGACACCGACATGGACAGTCATTTTGATTTGCCCAAGTTGCCGCACTCGCTCGCGCGCCTGGAGCAACTGGAATTTGTTCCATTTCGCGCGGCGATCAAGGCTGGCATTGCGGCCATCATGTCGGCGCATGTTGTGTTTGAAGCCATCGATTCAGAAGTGCCCGGGACACTCAGCGCCAAAGTGATCACCGGTCTGCTGCGCAACGCGCTGGGCTTTGACGGCCTCATTTTGACCGATGATTTGGAAATGAAAGCCGTCGCCGACCGCTTTGAAATTGGCGACGCCGCGGTGCGCGCCGTGATGGCTGGTTGCGACACTCTTTTGGTGTGCAAGAACTTGGATGTTCAACACACAGTCATTGAAAGTCTTTCAAGGGCGATCGCCAGCGGCCGCATTTCACAAGACCGCTTGGCTCATTCCAAGCGTCGACTTGACTTGGTGTTGAACACGCACGCGAAAATGTGAAATGAATTGGAAATCACTCGCGCGGATTATGCCGATGCGTGTGTGACACAGCGAAGATTGTCTTAGGCAGTTCGCCGCGGCGGCACAAAAACATTGGCCGCCAACAGTCCAGCCACCAAAGATCCCGCCACAACCAAAGCAGCGATGGCCCAACTTGCGCCGCTTGCCGCATCATTTTGAAACAACGCCGCGGCGCCGCGCATGCCAAGCGAACCGGGCACCAATGGAATCAATCCCGGGGCAATGACCATGTTTGGCGAACGCTTGGTGACATGGCTGAAAATATTTCCAGCCAAGCTGACCAGAAACGCGCCAATGCACACGCCAAGTTGCGGGCCAACCAACACCGCGCCAAATCGCGCGCCATATAAACCCAACAACACGGCGCACAAAATAATAAAGCTGTCGCGAATTTTTGCTTGCAGCAAAATCAACATGGCCAATGCAATTGAGAATGCCGCTGGAAGAATGGTCCATGGCAACAATGGGTCACTGACCGCGCTTTGAATTGATGGAAGATGCTCAAGAATTCTGTCGCCAATGGCCACGCCAAAGCCCAGCGCCAGCAATGTCATGGCCGCGCCAACAAATCGACTTCCCCCGCTTGCCAAATTGCGCGTGGCTACCTCCGTCAATGAAGTGGTGAGCGTGTAGCCCGGCAGCAGCGACACAATGCTGGCCAGCACAACAATGTTGGTTGCCACTGGCGGAAACATCCAGGCCAGCGACCATGCTCCAAGCGTGGCGACAATGCCCGCAACAAACTCGGTGACCGCAGCGCGGTCCCGGCGCATGTTCAATAGAACAACCATGGTTCCAATCAACATGCCAAGTATTGCGCTTGCGACAATTTCGCGAATGCCACCGGTGAAAAATCTAGCGGCAGCGGCGGCGGATAATCCGTAGGCGATCATTTGCCAGACCATTCCAAAATCACTTGGCCGCAAATGCAATTCACGAAGCGCGCGTGTGCCTTGCTCGCACGTTAGTTCACCCTCCAGAACTTGGCGCTGTATCGCGTGCATTTCATCGCGGCTACTTAATTTGATGGAGCCGGGATCAACGCGCAAATGAAATGTGCGCTGACGGTCAAGCGGACCAACGGAGATGGCGAGATAGGTGGGAAGGCTGAAAATTTGCACGGCGATTCCAAGGCGCGATCCCGTGCGCACCATCTCAGCCTCCAGCACATGCGCAGGCGCCCCGTAGCGATGCAACGCCCTTGCGCACTCCACCAAAAAAATTTCAGCGTTGGCCTTGGTGTCAAAGTCTTGTGTGGGTTCTTGAAATGGCGTTGGCAACTGAGTCATGTTATTGCCTGCCGATGTTGGCCACTGAACCAGTGCCAATTGCTAAGAAAAACTAGCAATGCAGCGGTGAGAAATAGCAACGCCAACAATATTTTTGCATTTTCAATTGTGTGGCGAGCGACATGTTGCAAAAATGCAAATTGAATTGTGTCAAACATGGCGATTTCTTGAATACGCGCGAGTGTAGCCAAAGGACGCATTTAACCGATAGGCGAATATGAGTCGATGGTGGCTAATCGTAAATGCACTTGCTGGCGCGTGGTTGATTGCAATGGGTGCGTATCAGTTTGGAATTTTAACCCAAGTATGGATTACCGAGGCGGATGGGTGGCTTCGTCCCACCTGTTGCTGCGTGGCCGCGGTCAGCGCATTCTTGGCAGGAAAAAATCAAAGCGCGATTTGGTGCGGCATATTTGTTGCAATCATGATCTTGCTGAATCCCTTGGCCCCCACAAAGTGGCCACAAGGCTGGGAGCGTCCGTTTGAATTGGCGGCCGGCGCATTGTTTCTTGCTTTCAGCGTTCGTTGGTGGAAATAAAATTTATTTAATTTCATCTGACTTGGGCGCGGCGGATGTTGATGTGAGTGCATCCAATTTAAATAGCAACGCCCCTCCTGGTTCAATTCCAAGTCGCTCACTGCGAATGCGCCCAACCGCGACCCATGGCCATTGAAACACAAGCGCGGTTCCAAATGAATTGGGTGACACCAAAGCTTTTGGCGCAAGTCGCCATTTTTCTTGCCAACCATTTGCGCTTTTTTCAAATACAAACACCCGCCCATTCGTATCTTTTCCTTCAACGGCAAGCGCGTCGCCCACACAAATTCTTCCTTGATCAATTGCAAGCGCAAATCCATAGCCTTTGCCCTTGGTCACGCCTACATCAGGATTCAGCGTTCCTTCAGAAATCCAGTGACCGTTGACGCGTCGCAACACGTTCACATCAATTTCATCCTCGCGGTTGGATGGATTCACCGACCGCACCGCTAGAAGATCTCCCTTTAATGCAATATTGATGCCAAAACCCTGCCACGGACTCAAGCCAGTGCTTGCAATTTCTTGCTCAAGTTTCCAACCTGTCGCGCTCTTTGTATAAACGCACACCATGGCGGGCTCCAGACTGGGACGAAGTTTGTCTGTGGTGAATGGAAGCAAGGCGTTGGGATTTCCCACCGCCAACGTGTCGCCATCCATCGCAAGTGAAATACCAAACCACCACGGCGTGTTCTTGGCGTCGCGTTGAATGACGCCCTGCGCCTTCCACCCTTCGGGCGTACGCGCGAAAAGAAACACGCGGGGGCAAGATGAAAAATCCTCATCCTTTTGATTTGGACGGGCACTCACTTCACTCACCGCTAAAATATTATTACCGTGCGCCATGGCGGCCGCAAAATTTAAAATCTTCTCCTTCTCAGGCGCTTTGATGGAGCCTGACTGCTTCCACACTTCACGACCTTGCGCGGGAACGAAAGAAATAATTTCGCTGGACTTTGTCTTGCGTAAAATATTTGTCAACAAGAATTCTGGATCACCAAGAATGCGCTGAAGAGTGAACTCCTCTGGAGCCATAGCCTGCACTTGCACCATTTCAGAAATCGATTTCCATTTCCCGTCCTGAATGGCAAATGTGCACATTTGTCCCTGCCCACCGTTGCTGCGCGCCAAGACCGCGCCAGCAATGACCAAGCGATCACCAGCGAAAGCAAGAACATTTCCAAATGCGGGCGACACGGTTGGTCCGGGTGCTTCAACAATTTGCGTTTCACGCGTCAGTTTCACAAGCGGACTCTTGGCGGGTGTTGGCAAAGAAATGAAATCCGTGGAGTTCGCCTTGACTGGCGTAGGTGATGCGACAATTGAAGCTGACGTTGAAGGTGGCGCGGGAGTTTGCGCCGCGGTTGGTTCATGTACGGGCGTTGACGCTGGCGCTTGGCACAAGACCAGCTGCGTCAACATGCAGCAGGCTGCAAATCGAGCCAAGAATGAAATTTTAAGGCGCAAGGCAGAACAACGCGAGTTGAATATCAATGCAAACATGAGTGGAGTCCTTTAAAAAATTGCGCTAAATCACAAATTAATTTTTGAAACATGGCGTGAGGCATTTTATTTAGCGTCGAGCTTTCAACGCCATTGCCGCGGCACAAACTTCTTGAACAAGCGACGCGTCGTCGGGCAAATTATGTTTTCCATACGCGTCGCGCGGGGGAATAATCCGCACGCCAATGTCGTTCAATTCGCGAAGCGCTTTCACCAAAATAGAATTATGCATACTGCCGTGCATGGTTGGGGCCACCAAAACTTTCGCCCTGCCCTGCTCCATTCGTCCAATCGCGGCGGCCAACGTGGCCCCCACCGCGCCTTCGGCAATGCCATGCGCCAGGCGTCCAATGCTTGCGGCGGTCGCGGGCGCAACTAAATAAATATCGAACGGCGCGTCGTCGCTGAGGTGCTCGGCGCTGGCGGAAAGTTTGGTAATGACGGGCCCGTCCGTGCACCAGGCCAAGGCGTCTTGCGCCACATAGCGCAGCGCTTCTTCGGTGCAAAATGCGGTAACGCTTGCTCCATGGCGGCGAAGAGCGCGCGCCACAAACGGAGTCTTCATGGCGGCAATTCCACCAGTGACAAGCAACGCAACGCGCACGCCGTCAAGCGCGTCGCTTTCACGGGCAATTTCTTTGTCGCCCAAATCGCTGGGCGTTGGTGGTGGAAAATCAAATTCATCCATGTCAATCATTCTAACCATGTCCACGCGTTCTTGACGGTGCCGCGCATGCACTTGAACGCAATGTGTATGGTGCCCAATTTCCATGCAAGCCAATGAACGCCCGTTTCTTTCTTACAAAGCTTGCATGATCAAGGCTGTTGGTTGAAACAATCGCCGCTATCTTCACGCCATGTGCGGCGTGCAAAAATCTCACGGCGGAAAAATGAATTCCAATGAAGCGTCCCCCGTTTGGTGGCGCAACGCTTTATGGATTCCATGTGTCGCCGGAATTTTTCTTGTGCTTGCGTGGGGCTTTGATCGCGGATGGATCGTTGCCGATCACAATGCGTTTCTGCAGTGGTGCCTGCCAAGCGAATGGGTTGTCACCAATCGCGGATTTTTTCTGGCGTGCTTAATGGTGGTGTATGTGGTGGCTGGTTGGAACGCGTTTCTGGTGGGCCTGCGCCTGGCCCTGAAGGCGCGGCTTGATGTTGATTTTCTCATGGTCGTCGCTGCGATCGCTGCGGCGTGGATTGGCGAAGGTATTGACGGCGGATTGCTGCTGTTTCTGTTTTCGCTGGGAAACGCGTTGGAACATTACGCCATGGGCCAGTCGCGCAAGGCCATACGCGCGCTTGGAAAGTTGGCGCCAAAGTTTGCAAAGGTGAAACGCGACGCGCAAGAAATTGACATTGCGGTGGAGCAACTTGTTGTGGGCGATGTCGTGGTGGTGCGCCCTGGCGAGCGCCTACCCGCTGACGGAATTATTTTGGCGGGCAGCGGCAGCATTGATCAAAGTCCAATCACTGGCGAAAGCGTGCCCGTTGAAAAAGATGTGAACGACGAGGTCTTCGCGGGCACCGTGAATGGCGATGGCAGCCTTGAGATTCGCGTGTCACGACCAAGTTCGCAATCGACCATGTCACGCATGATTCTGTTGGTGGAGGACGCGCAGCAACAGAAGGGGCAAACCCAACGCGCCGCGGAATCGTTCACGCGTGTCTATGTGCCTTGCGTTGTTGCGGGCACCATGTTGGCGCTTGTGGTTCCAACTTATTTTGGATGGCTTCCCTTTGACCAATCATTGCTGCGCGCCATTGCCATGCTTGTTGGAGCAAGTCCATGCGCGCTTGCCATTAGCACTCCCGCCGCGGTTCTTTCTGGCGTGGCCCGCGCCGCGCGATCTGGCGTGTTGATCAAAGGCGGTTTGCATTTGGAGGGACTGGCCACTCTTCGCGCTATTGCGCTTGATAAAACCGGCACGCTCACCAACGGTCGTCCTCAAATTGTTGCCATGTTCACCGCTGATGGCGTAAGCGAGCGGCAACTTTTGGAAATAGCCAGCGCCATTGAGCAACGCAGCGAGCACCCTATTGCGCGCGCCATTGTGCGCGCCGCGGAGGCGAAAGAAATTCGCGTTGCGGCGGCCGAGAATGTGACCGCCATTAAAGGCAAAGGCGTCACTGGCACTGTCAATGGACAAACAATTGAAGTGGGCTCTGCGCGGCTTATACGCGAGGGCGGCGCGGCGCTGAGTGACGCAATGAATAGCGCATTGGCGCAACACGACGCCAGTGGCAACACCGTTGTTGTGTTGAGTTGCGGCGAAAAAATTCTGGGTTTCATTGCGCTTGCCGATCGCCCACGCGCCGAGGCCGCGCAAGCCATTCGCTTGTTGCACACGCTGAATGTCCGCCCCGTGATCATGCTCACTGGCGATCGCAAAGGCGTGGCGCAAGCCATTGCCAAGGATATTGGTGTTGACGAAATCGAAGCCGAACTTTTGCCAGAGGACAAGATCAACCGCGTGAAAGCGCTGCTGGAAAAATATCACGCCATTGGCATGGTGGGCGACGGCGTGAATGACGCCCCCGCGTTGGCCATGGCCACGGTTGGAATTGCCATGGGCCGCGGCGGCACGGATGTGGCGCTTGAAGCCGCGGATATCGCGCTGATGGCCGATGATTTGCAGCGCATTCCATTTGCGATTGGCCTGGCGCGTTTCGCGCGCACGGTGATTCGCCAAAATGTGGCGGTCAGCATGGGCATGGTTTTTATTCTGATTCCGCTGACTTTAAGCGGTTTGATTGGCACCACGCTGGCCGTGATCATGCACGAAGGCAGCACTGTTGCCGTGGTCATCAACGGCTTGCGGTTGCTGGCGTTTCGTGAACCTAAAAAATAAATCGTCCATGTCAACCGCTGTGCATCTTCAATTCATGGCGAGTGAATTGTTTGAACAAGCGCATGAATGACAAGACACATTTCAATACGTGGGGTTGTAAATCTTGCCGCGCACGAACGCATCTATGTCATTGGGTCGCGCAACGCCAGCAAGCCCTTGATCAAAAATCAAAGTCGCCACATCCACCGCCTCCTTGATCAACGTTGGATGAATTTCCGCCACGGGTGGATAGATCAAGCCAACTTGCAAATCTTCCTCCGTGACCTGCGCCGCCAAACTTTCCGCGGCGCGCAGGAACATGTCGTCGGTCACGCGCTTGGCCTCTGTGGCGTACACGGCCAAACCAACGGCTGGATAAATGTAGACATTGTTTCCCTGCCCTGGCACAAAAAGTTTGCCTTGATAATGCAGCGGAGGAAACGGACTGCCCGCCGCAAAAATGGCGCGGCCTTGCGAATGCTCAATGGCGTCCTTGGCCGTGCACTCGCTCTTGCTGGTGGGATTGGAATATGGAAACAGAATCGGTTGTGGATTCATTTTGGCCATGGCGGCAATGACGGCCGGAGTGAACGCGCCGGCAATTGTGCTGACGCCAATCAACGCGGTGGGCTTGAGCATTTCAACCACGTGCAACAATTCTTTTGTTGGCGTGTTGGCATGCGCGTAGCGACGTTGTTGATCGCTTAAACCAGCGGATTCCGCGGTCACCAGCCCCTTGGAGTTCATCAAGAAACAGCGCTTCAACGCCTCCGCCTCCGACAAACCCTCGCGTGTCATCTGCAACACGCACAAATTCGCAATACCAAGCGCCGCGCTTCCGGCGCCGTAAAACAGCACGCGTTGATCGCGCACTTTGTTTTTCATAATGCGACACGCGCCAAACAAACCAGCCACCGCCACCGCGGCCGTGCCTTGAATGTCATCATTGAAACAACACACGCGGTTGCGATGGCGCTCCAACAACGGAATGGCGGTCTTGTTGGTGAAGTCCTCAAATTGAATGCAGCAATGCGGAAAAACTTCCTGCACCGCGTCCACAAATTCATCCACGAAGGATGTGTATTCATCGCCCGTAATTCTTCGCTGGCGCATGCCTGGATAGAGCGGGTCTTCTAAAAACGCCTCGTTGTTGGTTCCAACATCAAGCGTCACTGGCAGCGTGACATGGGGCGGCACCCCACCCAGGCCGGCGTACAGCGCCAACTTTCCAATTGGAATACCCATGCCGCACACGCCTTGATCGCCCAAACCAAGAATGCGCTCGCCGTCGGTCACAACAATAAAGCGCACATCTTTTTCCGGCCAGTTGCGCAGCACCTCTTTTATTTTTCCGCGGCGCTTCAAACTTACATACAAGCCGCGTGGCCTTCGCATGATGTGCCCAAATTGCTGACACGCTTCACCCACGGTGGGTGTGTACACAATCGGCATCAACATTTCTGGTTCCGCGCGCAGCAACATGTAGAACAAGCGCTCATTGCGGTCGGCCAACTCGCTTAAATACACATATTTCTCCAACTGCGAAGTGCAGTGGCTAAGTTGCGTGTTCACTCTGTGAATATGGGTTTGACTGGTCTCAATTCCGTCGGGAAGCAATCCAATCAAGCCAAGTTTTTCGCGCTCGGGCTCCGTGAATGCCGTGGCTTTGTTCAACCGTGGATCCAGTAACAGTGTGCGTCCTTGCATGGAGGCAAGTCTATCCCCTGAATTGAACAAGCGTCAGCATT
>SIAM01000043.1 GCA_009691785.1 Phycisphaerales bacterium | reverse complement strand
AGGCGCACGGCCTTCTCGCACTCGCGGCGAACTTGCGCCAGAAGCGTGTTGACATCGTAATGCACATATGAAAGCACATCGCGCACGGCGTCGCCCTCAATGATTTCATCAATCCACCAATTGCCGCTGCCGTCGTACTTCACGTGCGCAACGTGCGTGTCGCCAAACAAATTGTGAAGGTCGCCCAGCGTTTCCTGATACGCGCCAACAAGGAACGCGCCAATGTAATACGGCTCGTTCTCGTCGAACTCATGCAGCTCGACATACTTTTTCACATCGCGGGCGTCCACAAAGCGGTCCACACGGCCGTCTGAATCACATGTGATGTCGGCGATGGTGGCCTTGCGCGTTGGCTTCTCATTCAACCGGTGAATTGGCAGAATTGGAAAGAGTTGGCGAATGGCCCAAATGTCGGGCAGACTTTGAAAGATGCTTAAGTTGCCGAAGTACGTGTCGCTAAGCAAACTCTCAAGGTCCTCAAGCTCCTCCGGAGTCTCATGGAACTCGCGGCACTTGTCGCGAATCTTGGCGCAGGTGGCCCAGTAAATGGCGTCGCACAGAGCGCGGTGCTCCAGGTTCATATAGCCCAGGCTGAACAATCGGCTGGACTCGTCGCGCGCCTCGCAGGCGTCGTGATATTGCTCAATCAAGCGGCGCTCGGTGATGTTCTTGTAGGTGTCGAACAACTCAAGCAAGGGCCGCGGCATTTCATCTTCACCCGGCTTCAGCGCGGGCAACTCATTTGGAATGCGCGTGCGATCAGGCCTGTCGGCGGTGATGGTGTCAAAGATCAACACGCTTTGCTGCGCAACCATTGCGCGGCCGCTTTCAGTGACGATGGTTGGATGCGGCACGCCTTCTTCATCGCACACGCTCATGGCGCGGTAGACAACAGTGGCGGCATATTCAGGCAATGTGTAATTGGTGCTGAACTCGAAACTGGTTTGGCTGCCGTCGTAATCAATGCCCATGCCGCCGCCGACATCTAGGTACTTCATGCCCGCGCCCAACTTGGCAAGCTGCACATAGGTGCGCACAAGTTCGTTCACGCCAGCGTTGACTTGACGAACCTCATGAATTTGGCTGCCCATGTGGCAATGCAAAAGCTCAAAGCAATCGGCCATGCCGCGCACGCGCAGATATTCAAGCACCTCAAGCACCTCGCTGAAACTTAAACCAAACTTGGCCTTGGCGCCGCTGGAATGTCGCCAACGACCCGCGCCCGGCGTGCTGAGATTCACGCGCACACCAATGCGCGGACGAATTTGATAACGCTCCGCGTACTCAACAATTAGTTTGAGTTCCGTAAGATTTTCAATGACCGGAATAATGGTGCGGCCCAGCTTGGCGGCCAGCGTGATGAACTCAATGTAGCGCGCCTCTTTGAAACCATTGCACACAATCAAGCGCTCTGGCGTGTCGCTGGTCATTCCAAGCACGGCCAAAAGTTCCGGCTTACTGCCTACTTCAAGACCAAATCCAAGCTTCATTCCGTATTGGCGAATTTCCTCCACCACGCGTCGTTGCTGATTCACCTTGATGGGATACACGCCAACATATTCGCCCTTGTAGTTGTGCTCTTTAATAGCGTTGGCAAACGCTTGGTGAATATCGTTCAAGCGTTTCTCTAAAAGATCGCTGAAGTGAACGAGTATTGGCGTCTTGAGACCGCGCTCGCGCAGGCCTTCGACCACGCTGTGCAAATCAATTTCAGCGCCGGGCGTGCGTGTTGGCAAAACCACCACATGGCCCTTGGCGTTGACATCAAAGAAACCTTTGCCCCAACCGCGCACGTTGTACAAGTCCACGGAATCCTCGGTGGTCCACACTGGATCGGGCGAAGTTTTGGGAGCGCGCAAAGGACGCGACTCGCTTGGAGTTGTTGTTGCAGTTGCCATGGTAGTGGGTCTTGACAGCTTCACGCTTGTTGGCGGCGTGATTGTTGTTGGCTTCACGCTTGTTAGCGTGGTTGCTGCTTCTGTCGCCGTTGGCGTTGAGAAGAGTGTCACTGCTTGGGCGGCTTGCGCTTTGGCCGTGACTTTATTTGCAGATGTGTTGGAAACTGAATTTTGAACCTGGGGAATAGCCTGCTTCGTCAACTCGTTGAATCTCCTTTACGACTCACCTGAGTCGCTCGCCATTTGGCACGTGCACTATACGGGAGTCAACGTGAAAAGCGATAAAAACTTTGCATCATTTTGTAAAAGTTTTGTTCAGGCAGTTGGCTTGCTTGTTGGCGCCACACGCATCTCGCGCAAACTTTGGGCGATGGAAGTCTCGTGCAAATGCACGCTTTGGCGATCAAGTTGCTCCTTGGCTTTGTGCAGCGCGTCGGCGTCGGCGGCCATGGGATCGGTCTCCGCCTGGGCGCACATGGATTCAATTTTGCGCAACATTTCTTGTAATTCCTGCACATACGCGGGCTCAAGCGCGGCGTGCGTGCGCGCTAGCGCCTCGCCAATCCACTTCACATCTAGGCGCGCGTTCACCGCAAGGTCGGTCACGCGGTGGCGATGCATATCCGAGCGCGCGTGTGTGATGCTGTCGCGCTCCATGCGCTCCACTTCGGCGCTGGTCAAGCCGTAACTGGGCGCGGCTTGAATGGCGGCGCGCATGCCGCTGCGACGCTCTACGGCCGACACATTCAGCACGCCGTTGGCGTCGACCAGAAATTCAACCTCCACTTGCGCAATGCCGGCGGGCATGGCGGGAAGTCCGCGCAATTCAAAGCGCGCAATGCTGCGGCAATCGTCAACCATTTCGCGCTCGCCTTGCGCCACATGAATCAACACGCCAGTCTGGTTGTCCTTGAATGTGGTGAACATTTCCGTGGCGCGCGCAGGAATGGCGCTGTTGCGCACAATGAGCTTTGCAAATGCGCCGCCTTGGGTTTCAATTCCAAGGCTCAGCGGAATCACATCCAGCAGCAGCAAATCGGTGCGCGCGCCCGACAGAATGCTGGCTTGCACCGCGGCGCCAAGAGCCACAACTTGATCGGGATCAAGCGCGGTGTAGGGAGTGATGCCGGTGTGCGCGGCCACTTGCGCGCGCACATATGGAATGCGCGTGGAGCCGCCAACCAATACAACGCGGTCAATGGTGATGTTGCTGGCGTCGGCGCGCGCGTGTGTGAACGCGTCAAGCGTGCGCGCGATCAGCGGCGCGATCATGTTTTGAAATTGCGCGCGCGTGAGTGTGCGGCGAAAGACGCGGTTGGTGTTGGCGGGCGTTTGCGTTGAAGCGACGGGCGAAACGCGCGGATCAATGACCGCGCAACTTTGCAATTTCATGAGTTGGTCATATTGGATTTCTACCGCGGCTTCTTCATGATCTGAAAGCGCGCGCTTGGCGTGCTCGGCCGCCATGCGAATGGTGGCAATGTCGCTGGCGGTGAAGGCATCAACCTTCAATTCTTTTTTGATTTCGGCCTGTGCCCATTCGGCGATCAGTTGATCAAAGTCGTCGCCGCCCAAGCGCGTGTCGCCGCGCGTGCTAAGCACTTGAAAGGCGTCGCCCATTGTTGGGTTGGCGGCGTCCATGCTCTCAATGCGCAAAATGGAAATGTCGAAAGTGCCGCCGCCCAAGTCGTACACGGCCACGGTTTCGCCGTTGGTCTTGGTTTTATTTTTATGTCCAATGCCGTAGGCCAGCGCCGCGGCGGTTGGCTCATTCACAATTCGCTCCACGGTCAAGCCGCACAAGCGCGCGGCGTCGCGGGTGGCTTGGCGCTGCGCGTCGTCAAAATACGCGGGCACGGTAATGACGGCGCGCGTGACCGTTGTGTGAAGGCGCGTCTCTGCAATGCGGCGAAGTTCCGCCAGCACCACGGCGGCAACTTGTTGAGGCGTGATGGCCGCGCCGCGCACATTGAACGCGGCAAGTCCGCGCGGACCCTGCATGAGTTGCGTGGACATTTGCGCGGCAATATCGGCGCACTCAGTAAATCCACGGCCCATGAAACGCTTTGCACTTGCGATTGTGGAATCCACAAATTGCGCGGCCTCATTCTTGGCTTGCCAACCCACGCTGGTTTTTCCGGCTTTCAGAAATCGCACAACGCTAGGAAGCAGCGCGCGCCCCTGCTCATCCAGCAACACGCGCGGACCCGCTTCGTCGCAAATGGCGACAAGCGAATGCGTAGTTCCAAGATCAATTCCAACAATTGGCGGCATGATAAATCCTAGGGGCGCGGCGTGGCGGAAGTTGGCGGCGCTGTTGTTGGCGCGGGCGTGGCGGAAGTTGGCGCGGAAGTGGCGGAAGTTGGCGCGGGCGTGGCGGAAGTTGGCGCGGGCGTGGCGGAAGTTGGCGCGGAAGTGGCGGAAGTTGGCGCGGGCGTGGCGGAAGTTGGCGGCGCTGTTGTTGGCGCGGGAGTCCTTGGCTTCTCGGTGGCCTCTGGAAGTTTTTTCAAAATGGCTTGAAATCGCTGTTGGGTGAAGCCTTTCATTATGGCGATCACTTTGTCCGACTCCGGGGTGTTGCCGCGAATTGCGAAATAGCGCTCAGTGCCGCCGCGCTGTTGATACTTCACCACAATCACGGGCTCGGTCTTGTCATCGCCAGTTTCCTTGGGCACATTCTGAATCCAAGAAAGGGAATTCATTAAGTCGATAAATTCCTTGGCTTGCTCTGGCGTCAGCGCGGTCTCCCATGTGGTGTAGTCATTCATGGCGCTCATGCCGCCGCCATATTGAATTTCACCCGTGGGCGTAATTCGGAAAAGTTCGTAGCGTTGTTGGCTGGGAAATTTCACGGTGATTTGGAATCGCCAACCCGCCACTGGCGAAGTGTCCATGGCCAAGTTGCTGCTGCTGCAACTCTGCAGCAGCGAGCACAAAAAAAATGCGCGCAAAAAAAATGTTCGCAATATCTGAGCGCGCCTGCAAAGAGCACGAGCGCAAACTTGGTCAATGTTGAAAGCGCGCAACCGCGTGGCCAGCCAAGACCGTGCCTGAAAAAACAAATCTGGACACTTGCATGGAAGAATCATCGCGTTGGTTCTTTCATCAATAAGTTCTTGCATACATTTCTCAATCACTTCGCAGGCGGCTTGAACCACGCGTATGGATCGGGGCCAAAGTCATAGCGAATGGGAAGATCGTTATTCCATGTTAAATCCGTGGCGAACGCGGCTTGCGCCATCACCTTCACCCACACTTCGCTCGCTGGATCGGGTTGCGCAGTGCCCTCAAATCGCCTGACAAATGTCCAGCGACCATCGCTGGCGGCGAAAGTCAAGATGTAGACAATTTCATTGGGTTGCGCCTCAACCAAATATGGATTGGCCTTGAAGTCCGCGAGTTCGGGATCGGCAAAACCAAGTTTCTTGGCCACGTCCCACATTTCAAAAACTTGCCGCTGATACAACACCCGCACAGCGCCAGGGCGCACACGCGTGTTCACGGTTGGACCAAAGTCCGCCAGCAACGTGCCATCTGGAAATACAATCATTTTCCCAGGCTGCATCCAGGCCTCGGTGCGAAATGGAACTTGATCGCCTTTGAGAATGGTCACATCAAATGTCAACTGAGTTGGAGTGGCCAGTGGATCCAGCGTGGGCGCGGCGCAACCGGACGCCAACGCGCCGTGAAGAAGAAGTGTGGCCAACAATACAAGCGCTGCTTTCACGGTGACAGCGTACCAAGACGGCGTTCGCTACTCTTTGCACCCATGCGCACAAGTGTGAGATGGATCAATGATTATTTGGATCGACCTGCGAGCGCGCAGGAGCAAGCCGACGCGCTGACCGCGGTGGGTTTGAATTTTGATGGGCGCGAAACATTGCCCGACGGCTCCGTGTGGCAGGAGATTGAAACCACCAGCAATCGCGGCGATTGCCTGTGTCATTTTGGTTTGGCGCGCGAACTTGCCGCCAAGACCAAGCGCGTGTTGGTTGCGCCCAACAGCAAGGGCAACGGCGCCGCGAAAAAGAATTCTTCAACAGCGGTCAACGTTGCCGCGCGCAATGGCGCGGACTTTATCCGTGTTTCAAATGTGGATCACCAAGCGTGCCCGCGTTACACGGCGCGCGTGATTCGCGGAGTGAAAGTTGGTCCAAGTCCAGAGTGGCTGCAGGAACGCCTGCGCGATGTGGGACAAATTCCGCGCAACAATATTGTTGATTGCACCAACTTTGTGCTGCTTGAATTGGGACAACCTACGCACATATTTGATTTGTCCACGCTGGCCGGAGGGCAAATTCAAGTTCGCCGCGCGCGCGCCAAGGAAATGTTTTTGCCGCTTGGTGATCAAGCCGTTGCAATTGAATTGTCCCCCGCCGATCTGGTGATTGCGGACGGCGAGAAACCTGTCGCACTGGCGGGCGTGAAGGGCGGCGCGCTGAGCGCCGTGCGCGAGAGCACCACCGACATTGTGCTTGAGGCCGCCACATTCAATCCCGCGCTCGTGCGCGCCAGCAGCCGCCGCCACAAGATTGCCAGCGATTCCAGCAAGCGCTTTGAGCGCGGCGTACATGCGGCGGCAATTGATCTTGCGGCGGCGCGTTTGGCGGATTTAATTATGCAAACCGCTGGTGGAACATTGTGCCTCGGCGTGGCAGAGGCCGGCGCGGCGATTGCCCCGTTGAAGATAGTGCCCATGCGCTGCGAACGTTGCCGCAAGATATTGGGCGCAGACATTTCCAATCAAGAGATGCTGCAAACGCTGCAAACGCTTGGGTTTTCTCCACGAATGACAGGCGACCTGATTGAATGCACCGTGCCACCAGAGCGCATGGATATTGAGCGCGAGGTGGATTTGATCGAGGAGGTCATTCGCATGCTCGGTCTTGATCGCGTTCCCACGGGTGAGTCCATTCAAATTCGAACCGCCGCCCCCGACGCCAAGGTGGAGGCCGCCGAGCGCGTGCGCGACACGCTGGCTGGAATGGATTTTGTGGAGTGCGTCACGCACGCGTTGATCAGCGATAGCGCCGCGAACGCGTTTGTGCATGCGCAACAATCCGCGCTACGCATTGAAGATGAGCGCGCCGGTGGAACTCCATGTTTGCGACCAAGCATTTTTCCTGGTTTGCTGACCACGCGCAAATTGAATGAGGACCGCGGTGCGACTGGCGCCATGCGCTTGTTTGAGATCGCGTCCATCTTTCATTTGGACGCCAAGAAGCAACACCACGAATCCGTATCGCTTGGAATGATGGCCGATGTGGAGATGGACGACCTTGGTTACCGCGCGTTGCGTGGCGTGATTGAACGACTTGCGCATGAGATTGCCGCCAAGATCGCCACCTTCACGCCCACAACTTCGGATGCGGTCATGCATCCCGCGGCGAAGATTGAAATTGACGGCGTGACGATTGGTCGAATTGGTTTTCTCACCGGCGCGGCGCGCGCAACAGTTGGAATTGAAAAACCAATGATTGCCGCAGAAATTGAGCTTGACTTGCTGTTGGCGCATTGGCCGCCGGAGCGTCCCGCCGCCATGTTGCCCAACATGCCCAGCGTGGAACGGGACTTGTCCTTGATTTTGGACAACGCAAAAACATGGGCGCATGTGGAACGCGTGGTGCTTGGCAATCGCCCGGCGCATTTAGAATGCATGTCGTTCACTGGCGTCTACAAAGGCAAGCAAATTGGCGCCGACAAAAAAAGTTTGACCTTGCGGCTTGTGTTTCGCGACGCCACGCGCACTTTGCGTGGCGAAGAAATTGATGTTGAAGTGCAAGAGCTTGTGAAAGTGTTGCAGAAGGAATTGGCCGCGGAGTTTCGCGCATGAGCGAATCACTGGCGCGACTTTCCGTGCAAGAGTTCGCCGATCGCTTGGCAAGCAAGCTGCCAAGCCCGGGTGGTGGCGCTGTGGCCGCTGTTACGGCCGCGCATTCCGCGGCGCTTGGATGCATGGTGCTGGCCTACACGCTGGGCAAGCCAAAATTCGCGGCGCATGAAAGCGAAAATAAAAAAGCCTTGGAGTGTTTGCAGCGCGTGCAAATGGAAGCGCTTGCGCTTGCCGATCAAGACGCTGTTGCGTATGGAAATTTGTCCGCGCTTTGGAAATTGTCCCCCACCGATGCGCGGCGCATTGAACAGGAACCCGCCGCGGTCCGTGCGGCGACGGCGGCACCAATGTCCATTCTGATGTTGGCGTGCACCATTCTGGAATCACTGCAGAAAATGCCTCAAACCTGCAATCCAAACTTGATCAGCGACTTGGCCATTGCCAACAAATTAGCCGACACCGCAGCCATAGCCGCGGGGTGGAATGTGAGCGTGAATGTGCCGCAACTTTCGGACGCCGCCGAGCGCGCCGCGACCGAAAATAAACTGGCTCAGGTCTTGGCCCTGGTGCGAAGCGCGTCCGATTCCATCGCCCGCGACATCACCACCGTGATGAAGGCGAAGTAAGGCATGCCGCAGCCATGGGGGCTTTTCATTTTGTTCACGCTGGCCATTGTTGTGCTGTGCGTGTGGGGCGGCGTCATGACGGCGTTGCAGGCGCTGAGGCCGCCTAGAAAATATTTCGCCTGGGCGCTGGCCACGGGTCGACCAAAAGATCCGTCCGATATTGGCTTGCAGTTTGACGAGATTGAATATTCATCGGGGCAACATCATGCGCTGCCAGCGTGGCGCATACAAGGCCGCGCCACACATTCCAACGCGCCCATAGTGGTCATGCTGCATGGATGGGGCCGCTCCCGCTGGGATTCGCTGACACGCGTTGAACCATTTCGCAATACTTGCTGTGAAATTGTGTTGCTTGATTTGCCCGCGCACGGCGAACACCGTGGCGTGTGGAGCGCTGTTGGCGTTGGCGAACCAATTTGCGTGCTGCATGCGCTGCAGGAAATCGCTCAACAGTCGCCCAATCGGGCGTTCATTCTTGCGGGCCACTCCATGGGCGCGGGCATTGCCATTCGCGCCGCAAATTTGGCCAACGCCAACAATGACATTGACTCTTTTGCGTCGCTTCCTGCGGCCAAAAAAATTGGCGATATGCGTGCGCATTCGCCGCCACAGACCCCCCACGATTTCAAAGCGAATGCCCTGATAAATGCCCAACCTAATGTCCATTTACATCACGGCATTTCCATAGCCGGCGTGATCGCCTTCGCACCTTACAGCACTTTGCGCTCGCCCATTCCAGCGCGGCTGGCGTTGAAAAATCTTCCCGCATGGCCATTTGCGCCAATCGCATTTCTAACGCTGCGCATGCTTGGGCTCATGGATCGCCCGTTGGAACAAGACACGCGTCAATTGCGCGCGCCGTTGTTGGTCATTGCCGGCGACCGTGATCCAATCTCGCCGCTGGTGGATGCGCAAAAAATTTCAGATGCGGCGCCACACAGCACTCTGGTCGTTATTCCGTATCAACGCCACGACGATCTGCGTGAAGGCAATCCAGAAAAATTCGACAACGCTATCGCGGAATTTTTAAAGTTCATCACGGAGTCGTTGGCGGCAACAAACGGATCTTTGTGATCAGCGACGAGGACTCTTGTGTCATGCTGAACACACTGGGGCCAAACGCGGTTTTCCAACCCTGCTTCTCATCCCGAAGCAAATTGAAAAATGGATCGATTGGAACATCAACACCAAGTTTATTCATGAACACCTCATCATTGGAGTCATAACTGGCCGCGACTGAAGGTCCCTGTTTTGATTTTTGCTTTTCGTCCGCATCAAATGAGATCAGCATGTCCATATAACCCCAGCACAACACCGGATTTGATCCCAAATCCGCCAAAACCTGTTGGCATTCACGGGTTTCAGCCAATGTTCCATTTTTACTGCCGCCGCCCACGGAGCGCAGGCATTCCTCCACGAACACGGACTTGCCCAAAAAGAACCAACCGCCGCCGAAGCCGCAACATGATTCACGCGACTTGTCCTCAAAGATAGTGTTGCCATTGAAGTCGCGTGTTTCAAATCCGCCTTGAGACATGAACAAGTTCAACAATGATGTGAGCGCTTGCTCGTCGGCGCATCGAATGGCGTAGATAGAACCAGTGGCGGTATCCGAGCTGTCGGATTTTTTAGATTCATCTTTTAATTCAAAATTCGCGCGCCCCTTGCGGCTTACAATGTGCATATCAGGTCCAAGCCGCGCGAACGCCTTGGAAAGATCTGGACCATATTGCTGCAAAGTGGCGTCAAAATCCGCGGACATTTCCTCGGGCAATGAAGCGACCATGGACTCGACCAATTTCATCACTTCCCCAAATTGCAAATTGATGGTTCCATATCCCGTGGCCCCATTGGACACAAAAGCTGGCGGCGGGCTTGCGCTTTTGGCAGGATTTGGAAACGCCAACAAGCCCTGTCGATCTCCATCAATGATGATGCTTGAAAGCATTTGAAATTGCGCGCCAGGCGCGTCGGAGGAAAGGGAAAACCCATAGCCATGCACATCGCCAAAAAGTGTTTGCAAATACGGCTGAACTAATTCCACCTGCGGTCCACCAGCGCCCGCGACTTTGTGCAGGGCGGAAGTCAACATCACCATCCACCCATCACCGCGGCCCACGCTATCAAGGGTCTTCTTGAAATCCATGGAGTCCGCCACCGATTTGCGCGCAGTGCCCGCATACACGCCAAGAGCCTCCTCCAAATCTTCCTTGACACTGCCAAGCAAAAAATGGTTTCCGTCGCGCACAAAGTACAGCGTTTCAATGTGATCAAGCGCTCCTTCGGGCACGAATGAATTACCGCCGCGCCCACGCCGCCGCTTATTTGGTGAAAATTCGTTGTCTTTTACATGAATTGCTATACCAGATTTTCCGTGAATGTCGATATTGCTGACGGAGCCGACGGTTTTCTTTTGCATCTCGGCAAAGACCGCCTCGAAAATGGCGTCGACCTTGTCCGCATTTTCATTCCAGACTCCGCTCAAGATGAAGTGCGGCAAGTCAGCGTCCAGTTCCTGATCATGCACAATATAAAAGGCAATTCCCGCGGAATGTGGCCAACTCCACGCGTCTTCCTCTAGTCCCAATTCCTGCAGGCGCGCCTTGTTTTTTTTCAGCGAGGCTTCCAGGTCGTCCCGTATCAACGCTTGCACCGCATCGCTCTGCAACCACTTTCCAATTGGCGTGGCGCTCCATCGCTGGCGCGTGTTGGCGATATCGTCTATGCCCAACACCAACCACGCATCTTCAGGAATAATTTGCTCAAACTTCACCACGTTCATGGCGGTGTCATTGGTGGCGTCCTTCTTCGGTTCCGTAGTCTGCGCTTGCGCCACGGCATGGCTAGCGATCAACAACACACTTGCAACCGCGGAACAAATATATTTTTTAGACTGAGTCATGGCTATCCCTTGCAAAAGTGTGGCGTGTTGCATTCATACGACAAGCGAATTTTAAAATGGACTTTTCAGAAACACAAATACCGAAATACAATCATGGAACAAATGGGTTGCGCAATGCAAAGTCTACGTCTGGATTACTTGGCCGTGACGGCGTTTGATCCATCAAGCAAATCACTGGCCGTGTCAAACTTGGAGCGCTTCGGACCATCGTGATAATTATGCCCCGAATTTGGATTGCTGCGGTCGTAGGCGAAGGCCTCGCGATTGCGCACAAAGTCCTTCACGTAGCGCGCGGGTATTGCAAAACCCAGCGATTCACCGCCGCGCAAGCCCATATTGGTGATTCCAATCACTTCGCCACGGGTATTGAACAAAGGCCCGCCGGAGTTGCCGGGATTGATCGGGCAATCCATCTGTATATAGGTGAGGCCGTCGAAACTGCGCTGCGTGGTGCTGATCACGCCCTGCGTAAGAGTGCGCTCTAGACCCATCGGATTTCCAATGGCAAACACGGCTTGCCCAATATCAAGTTGCTCCTCTTTTTGCACGGGCGCAAATGAAAAATCGCCCTCCTTGGTTTGCGGAATTTTCACCAGGGCCAAATCCAAATGATTGTTCACCGCGATCAACTCCACCTTGTCAATGTCCACGCGCTTGAGCGTGCCATCGGCTTGCGGAAACCACACCGTGGCCTTCAACTTTTGCTCGCCCTGCACAACATGCGCGTTGGTGATGGCGTATCCATCCTTGTCAATAATGACGCCCGAACCCAATCCACTAGGCGTGCTGATTTTCACAACCGCGGGCCCGATGCTTTTGGCGTGCTCCTTTGGACTTTGAGTTGGGGGATTCACCACGGTGTGAAATAAATCATCGCGCTCAACTTTCACCGGCGTCGCTGGTGCGGCGGTATCAATGGAAGCGACATCCTCCATGTCAAAGGACAATACTTCGGAGCCAATATCCACCCACACGCGCTTGTCGCTGCGCTTGACGATCGATCCATCTATCGTGGAGCCACTTCGCAGATGAATCACATCCGCGCTGGCAAACTCAAGCGCGCCAAGAAGCAAAGCCACGCTTGCAAATATCCCAAGCGACAATAAAGACATATTTTTTTTCACAGGCTTATGATAGCCCGCCCGCCAAGTTGGTCGGGGCATGCAAGCATGCTTTGAAAAACTTTTTTGCCCCATCTGATTTAGGGAGACCCGTGATGTTTATTCCTTGTGCCGTTGCTCTGAGTTTGACCGCAGCCATTCTTGCGGCGCCGCAAAGCGCCGATCTGTCAGCCAACTTTGGCTTTGATCCGCTTGAGATTCAAAAGATCGACTCCAAAGCTGGGCCCATGCTCGCGGTGGACTTGGATGGCGACGGCCGCAAGGATTTGGTGGTGGTGAACAATCGAAAGAGTCGCATTGAACTGTATTACCAGCGCGCCGACGCCAAGCCTGGCGAGGAGAAGCCGCCAACCGTTGGCTCCAATGAATTGCCCGAGCTTTGGCGCTTTCGTCGCGAAACCATTTCAGTTCCCCATGAAGTGTTGGCCGTGCTGGCCAACGACTTCGATCACGATGGAAAGATGGATCTGATTTACGCGGGGCAGCCAGGCACGATCGCGTTTGTGCAACAGAAAAAACCCGGCGTGTTTGAAATTATTCGCAAGACGCCCGTGAAAAATTTGGTGGGCAACCGCGATAATTTATTGCGGGCAAATGTGAATGGCGATTCCAAACCCGAGCTCATCACCAACACTGGTGGAAAAATTTCCGTATGGCCGCTGGACAATGATCAACTTGGAACGCCGCTTGATTTCAGCGCTGGCGAAGGCACCATTGTGGCCATTATGGTCGACGATTTCGATGGAAACGGAACCATGGATTTGGCCGGCATTGTGCCCGATGATTCCAGTCCGATTCGTATTTGGCTGACCAGCCTCGAAGGCGACAAACTTGTGGTGGGCCCGCAAAATCGTTTTGAAATGCCGCCGCTGCGCGAAGTGGACGTGCTGCATTTGCCCGGCGACAAGCAGGCCACGTTGGCGGTGATCGAAAAACCCAGCAAGCGTTTGGTGTTCAGCAAATTGGTGAAGTCAACCATTGAGCGAACCAGCGACCGGGAAGCCAGCATTCAAACCGTGACCTTCAATGATCCGCAAAATAAAAAGCGCAGCTTCGCGGTGGCCGACATTGATGGCGATGGCCGTTTGGATTTGCTCGCCACCAACACGGGCGAGAATGCCGTCATGCTGTACCGCCAAAAAGTTGGCAAAGGATTCGAGACGCCAGAGAAATTTCCCGCGCTCGCGGATCTGGATTCCATCGCGGCCCAAGGCGCCAAAGGCGATCAACTTGCGCAAGTCTTTTTGCTCTCTGAAAAAGAAGGAATTGTTGGGCGCTCCGAAGCGGGCAGGGACGGCATTACATTTCCAAAGGCAATTCCCCTTCCTGTGGGCAGTTCCCCTGTCACAATGAATTTGCTGGATTTCAACGGAGTCAGCACGCTTGCGGTGGTGACCAAAGATGGCCGCAATTACCAGATGATTTTAATTCCAGCCACGGGCGAACAATCCATGGATGTGAAGAATCATCGCAGCGTGAGCTTGGGAACACTGAGCCGCGGGCCTGAAACAATTCTTAGTTTGGACGCCGACCATGATGGGCACTCGGATCTTTTGGTGTTCACACCCGACAAGCCCATGATCATGGTGCGCGACGGCGTGGACAAGGACGGCAAGCCGGAGCTGAAAGTTCTTGAGAGCAAGGACATGGGGCAATTTGGTTTGGTGCAAGCCGCAAACGGACGCAATACTTCTTCCATTGATTTACTTGGTGATGGCAAGAGCGAATTGCTTGTGGCCGATCGCAACTATGTTCGCGCGCTGAATTACAACGCGGCTCCACCTGCGGGCACCAGTCCGGGTTGGCAAGTTGTGGCGCAATTCAACGCCGAAGCCTCCGACGCCAAACTCACCAGCATCGCCATCATGGGCGACAAGATTGTGGCGGGCGACAAGGAAAATGGGCGGCTGGTGGTGTTCTCTAAAATGACCGACAAAAACGACAAGCCCATTTGGAAACAAAGCGACGTGCTTGAAGTTCCAGGTTTTAAGTTCAATCAAATCTTTGCTGGCCGCCTTGGTGGCGATGACAACAATGTGATGCTTGTGATTGGCGACGCAAGTTTCGCCGTGGTGCGATTGCAAGGCGCCCGCTGGCGCCTTGAAGAAGTGGCCACATGGAAAAGCGACGAGCCACGGCGCGTGGAACATGAATTTGTGATGGGCGATTTGAATGGCGACGGATTTCTGGATGTCACCGCGCTCGACGCCGCCGACCAAATGGCGGAGATTTTGACATTCAGCCAATCGGGAAAGTTGCGCTACGGCACAGCCTTTGAAGTATTTGAAACAAAGATGTTCGCGGGCGGCGAGCCCAAGGAGTTTGAACCCAACATGGGCTTGGTGACGGACATCACGGGCGACGGCAAGGACGACCTGCTGTTAATGGCGCATGACCGTGTGTTGATTTATCCGCAGCAGACCAAGCCAAGCGTTGCGCCTGTGCCAGAGGCAACACCTGTGAAAAAGTCGGCCGTGAATCCCGCGGCGGATGCGGCGGGAAAACCTGCCACAGACGCGGCGGCGAAACCAGCGGCAAGCAAGCCCGCGGGCAAGTGATATGCGCTGGCTGTTGTGGCATTCATAGTCCGCGCTAGGGGAATTTCGTGAGCAATATTGCGCCGCATTTGTGCGCGGTGTTGCGCGATGCTTTTTGCGCCGAACAATGCGCGGGTCTTTGTGACGGATTTTGTGCGGGGTGATTCGCGTTGAGTTGCGCAGCCGCATTGCGCGCGGCAGTTTTTTATAATGCGCGGCTTACGCGTAACTGTGCAGACCCGTGATTACAAAGTTGATCACGATCCAGTTGAACAACATCACGCCCGCGCCAATGATGGCCAGCACCGCGGTCCACATACCCTTGTCTTTGCTGCGCAAACGCGTGTGAATAAGCAGCGCAAAAACAACGAAGGTGTTCAGCGCAAAAACTTCTTTGGGGTCCCAACCCCATGGGCGTCCCCAACTGTGATCCGCCCAAATTGCGCCCATGGCAATGCCCGACCACAGTAGGACAAATGACAGTTCCATCAGCGTCATGGTGACGCCGTCCAAGATTTCGCCAACACGATTTGCGCGTATTTCATCGGCGGAAACCGATGAATTCATAAGTGTCATCATTTCACCCGCGCCGCCAATGCGGGCGTATGTGGCCGCGCCGCCGCGCCATCGCCACACTAAATACAACGCCGCGCTGACCGCGGCCATAAAGATAAGCGCGTAACTAAAGATGACAACGTTGGTGTGTATATACAGCCATATATCGTTGAGCACCGGCATCATGTTGGAGATTGCGGGATTCAACTGCGCAGGCAACAACGCGCACGCCATAAGCGCCGTCATGCTGGCCACCGCCGCGCCCAGCGCAAACAATCCGCTGACGGCGGTTCGGCGCAAAATAATTTCCGCCACAATGGCCAAGCACGATCCAAACCACGCGCTGGTGGTGACGGCTTCAAACATGTTGGAGTTGGGCCAGCGATCGCTGATGTACCAGCGCAACAACAGCGCGGCCGTTTGCAGAATGAAGGCCGCTGCGAACACCACCATTCCCGCGCGCCGCGCCCACGGCCATTTCCAAGACACTCCTAAAAGCAGCAACGCCACGCTGCCAAAAAATACAAGCCATGTCCATGTCATTTGTCCTGTGCGGAAATACCAACTCTCCCACCACAATCTCTCGTGTGACGGATAGGCCGCGGCGTCAATGTTGGCCGCCGCGGTCGCCAAAGATTTCGCCGCTGCATTCACGCCATTCGCATCACCGGCACGCCATGCAATTTGCAATTGTTCCCACGGCGCGCTTGTTGCGCCCGTGGCGGCGTCCAAGGTTTGCCACTGACTTGAAGGCAATGTATTGGCTTGCATTACCGTGTTTTGTGCTGTATTTGCAGCGACAGATCCCCCGCTTGATGAGGCCGTGATTGGCGCGCTGGCAAGTGGGGTTGGAGCAACGGCTTGCAGACGCGCGCGAATTTGATCGGACTGCATCAGCGCAATGGCACCGCGCATTTGATCGGCTTGCTTGGCGGTGCGAATTAAATCACTAGAGAGTTGGCGCATCAACGGCGCGACGCTGATTTGCCAAGTGCCCATATCCTCGCCTATCACGTTCTTCTGATCCAACCAAAGCAGCGAGCGCGAAATCATTCCGTGCGATTGAAACCCACGCATGCGCTCTTGAAGCGATGGATCACTTTGCAACAGCGCTTGGGCAAGGCGCGCGCGAACCTCGGCGTTCTTCACGCGGATTACATCGGCGTCTGTATTGGCCTCTGGCCGAATGGCCAAATCAAGCACTGTGAACAAGGGCGACTGCGTGCCAATTTTTTTACCGCCGGAAATGTCCTGCATGTAGCGAAAGGAAAAACTGCCCATACTTTCTATGCGGCCCGCGCTCATCATGGCCATTTCTTCAAGCGGCAAAAGATCCACTTGGCTGGCGAAGGCGTCGCTGGTGATGGCGCCGCTGGTGATGGCGCCGCTGGTGATGGCGCCGCTGGTGATGGCGTCGCTGGTGATGGCGTCGCTGGTGATTGCGCCGCTGGTGATGGCGTCGCTGGTGATGGCGCCGCCTTGACTCATCAACGCAACCTCACGGGTCGCAACCGATTGGGTATTCGCGCTCGCTGAAATGTCCTGCGCGCTTGCGTTGCGGTTGCCAATACAAAACACCGCGCTCAGCAT
>SIAM01000042.1 GCA_009691785.1 Phycisphaerales bacterium | reverse complement strand
CAATATCGAAACCCAAAATTAACTGTGCTGAACAACGGGAGTTGGAAAAGTTGCTGCATTTTCCAAGAAGGGGATCTCCGCCGATATTTTCAGCGACAGCCGTCCACTGACGGTCTTGAAAATCCGAACCATAAATTCCAGCAGCTTGAACAATAGCTCGTATATTTGCTTGGCTTTGGGTGAGCAAGGCGGAATCGCGTGCTTTACCAATGGCGGGCAATAAAATGGCTACAAGCAATCCAATAATAGAAACAACCACAAGAAGTTCAATAATGGTAAATGCTTTACGCATGGGTGACGTTGTCCTTTAGTGTGCAATTTAAAATTGCTGATGATTTGAACCAAGCACTATATACAATATTGTAACATTTGAATTGTCGTTTTAACAATTCGTTTGTATGTAAGGCCGAGTTCCGTAAAAGAGTCATAAATGGACTATTAATGATAGTCTGACTAATCTGATACTGGATAAACATTGTCTTGGAATTGCCATGAAATTGTGGATTTATCGAAGCAGTAGATCGCAAGTGAGCAACGCAAGGAACCCATGAAGCTGTACACCAAGTCTGGAGATGATGGAACAACTGGACTTTTTTCTGGCGCTAGGGTAAGCAAGGATCACCCTAGAATTGAATCTTATGGGACAATAGATGAGTTTAATGCTACTTTGGGCATGTGTTCGGCGGTTTGTGATGTTGGCAATGCATTGCACCAAAGACTTTTAGAAATTTTTGCAAGGCTACAGATCCGCATGTTTGACATAGGGGCCGACTTAGCAACTCCGGAGGGTGCCAACAATGAATCAAAAATTCAGCGAATTGGACAGGAGCACGTGCAAGAAGTTGAAAATTGGATTGATGAAAT
Organism: Phycisphaerales bacterium; assembly: GCA_009691785.1. Taxonomy (GTDB): domain Bacteria; phylum Planctomycetota; class Phycisphaerae; order Phycisphaerales; family SM1A02; genus SYAC01. Next base: position 16,725 of record SIAM01000042.1, on the reverse strand, counting down.
TGATGGGGCCAATGCACCACTTACAGCGTTCGTTATGCCTGGAGGAACGGAATTAGCGTCTAGGCTTCATTTGGCACGGACAATTTGCCGCCGCGCCGAGCGGCAAATGATTCATTTAAGCCATAGCGAGCCTGTTGGCGCTGCCTTAATTATGTATGTAAACAGGGTTAGTGACTTTCTGTTTGCTGCGGCTAGGCTTGTAAATAAGGATTCTGGAGTTAAAGATGTGGTGTGGATAGCAGCTGTTTCGCGTAAATAGACCACTTTATTGAGTAATATCTGGCAATTTATTCATTTTTGTTTATTAAACATAATGTAAGAAGACACCATTTTAGACTGTTTATCGCGAATTTTAGGCTGGAGTTCCAAATACTCGGTCGCCAGCGTCGCCTAGTCCTGGTCGAATATAGGCGTTCTGATCAAGTTCGCGGTCTAATGCCGCAGTGTAAATAATGATAGCAGGGTGGGCGGCAAGCATTTTTTCAACCCCTTCAGGTGCCGCAACTAGGCAAATCATCTGAATTTTAACGCAGCCAAGTTTGCAAAGATGGTCGGCGGCGTGCACGGCGCTACCGCCCGTGGCCAACATTGGGTCAACAATGATTACAGGACCAGCCGAAATGTCCCGCGGAAAGTGCGAGTAATAGTGAACGGGCAATTTAGTGTGCTCGTCGCGTTGAATGCCAATGTGGCCCACGCGCGCTTCGGGAAAAAGTCGCAGAATGCCGTCGGTCATGCCAAGGCCGGCGCGCAAAATAGGAACCAGCGTGACGGGCTGCGAAAGGCGCTTTCCGGGCGCGGGCTCAAGCGGGGTCTGCACGGTGTATGTGGCCGTGGAGAAATTGCGCGAGACTTCATACACCATGAGTCCGGCGATTTCATTCAAATGACGACGAAATTGATCCGGTGGCGTGACTTGATTTCGCGCTAGCGAAAGCTTGTGATGGATCAGTGGGTGGTCAAATATTTGAAGATTTTTGAACCGCGTTGATTGGGTAAGCACGCGTGGAGTGTAAGCGAGCGGGTTAGGGTTGATTCAATTGTTGAAAGCTTGCTTGAGCAGCGGTCACTTGCGCCTTGTAGCCATCGATTTGCTTTTGCATTTGCTGTTTGGCGGCCACCATTTGATTGAGTTGTGCTTGCAATGCCGCAGGATCGGAGGGTGATTGTTGCGCGCCACCACCCATGCCGCCCGCCCCCTGAGCGTTCATGGAGTCCGTTGTTCCCTGAGCGTTCATACCACCTATTCCAGAGCCGCCACCAACAAGTTGGTCCGCTGGCGCGCGGGTGAGCACCAATCGAACGGTTCCAACGGTGGTGCCACTTTCGGAATACAGCATCGTCCAGCTAATTTGGTTGGTTTGGGAAAAATCTACAAGCGAAGTGATGCTGCGCGGCGCGTCCGTTTGGGTTGGACTTGCATTGAGAGATTGAAATGTAAGTTGCGAACCCGTGGAGTTGAAAGAACCGCGCTGCCAAATCATGCTTTGATCTTGATCAGTCAAGAGAGTGCGTTGGAAAAATTGTCCGCCGCTGTTGAATCCAATGGTGTCAATTTCTTGAATGGCGGCGGCGCCATTGTTGAGAACGGTGTCACCAAATAGAAACACGCCACCGAGCGCCCATTGCCACACCGCGCGGCCCTGCAGGCGTTTTTCTACTTTGCCAGTTGGCGAGACGGCTTCACCAGAAATATTCCACGCACCTATAAGACGCTGCAGAAGTTGATGCGCGGTTGCCACCGACATTTGTTGTGGCGGGGCGGGTTGCGAAGTTTGCGCGGACGCGACGGCGATTGAAGCGCGTGTAAAAACTATTGAAGCAATCAGAATGGTCGCAATGGAGAAAGCAAATACAAAGCGTGCGCGGTTGAAGTTGTTCATGCCGTCAAGATATGCGATCTTGAAGTTGAAAAAATTTGTGCACAGACACCCTGATCTAGGAAAATTTCCCTAAAAAGCTTGGCGATGAATGCGGAAACAACCCTTGGGTTGGATTCTGATGCTAAAGCAGTGAAATATGGCGCGTGTCATTCCGAGATGTTTCAAGGGAATAAACGTGTGGTGAAGAAGTTATTTATTTAAATCTTGAAACGCGTTGATCGTCATACGGCGCAAGCAAGAACGCCACAATCGCGGTCCAACCCGTTTGATGTGAGGCGCCCACGCCGCGGCCGTTGTCGCCGTCGAAATATTCGTGGAAACAAAAATTACCAGCAAAGGCCGGCGATTTATCCAAAATTGGATAGTTGCGATTGACGGGTCGAATTCCGTCTGCCTCGGGAAGGAAAATATTCACCAAGCGCTGCGCCAAGAACAGCGCGATTTCTTTTAGATTCATCATGGTGCCGCTGTTGGTAGGGCACTCCACCTTGAAATCTGGTCCGTAGTAGTAATAGTAACGCAGCAGACTTTCACTAATTAAAAAGTTCATTGGAAACCAAACCGGCCCGCGCCAATTTGAGTTGCCACCAAAGGCGCGCGTGTTGCTTTCGGCGGATTGATATTGCAGGCTCCAACTTTGGCCATCAATTTCAAGCACATACGGATTATCCTTGTGCTCCAAACTCACGCTGCGGATTCCGTAGGGTGATAGGAATTGTTTTTCATCCAGTGCGCGCGACAGAAGTGCCTTCATGCGGTGTCCACGCAATAAACTGAGCAAGCGCGTTTGTCCACTGCCGGCAGTACCCCAACGCGAGATCAAACTTGCAAGATCCGGCCTGCGTGTCAAGAACCAGGTGAGTTGCTGATCAAGTTTGGGATGATTTTTAAGATCTATCTCGTCAATGACGCTCACGGCGAATAATGGAACAAGCCCAACAATGCTTTTCACACGCACCGGAATAGTGCGACCATCGTCAAGTTTAATGATGTCGTGGAAGAATTGATCTTGCTCGTCCCACAAATCAATGCCAAGACCACCCAGGTTGGTGGCGGCCTCGGCGATGAGTAGGAATTGCTCGAAGAATTTTTCCGCGATGCTTTGATATAGATGACCGGCATTTGAAAGTTCAAGCGCCACGCGAATCATGGATGTGCAATATTTTGCCACCCACGCGGTGCCGTCGCTTTGCAAAATGACGCCGCCCATGGGCAGTGGTTTGCTGCGGTCAAACACGGCAACGTTGTCTAGACCCAGGAACCCGCCTTCAAAAATATTGTGTCCATCACGATCCTTGCGGTTGACCCACCATGTGAAATCCAGCAGCAATTTGTGGCAAATCTCAGAAAGGAAATCGTGGTCGGACACATTCCACACATGCTGCTCAATTTGGAAAATGCGGTAGGCGGCCCACGCAAGCACGGGCGGATTCACATCGCCCAGCGCCCACTCATACGCGGGCACTTGGCCGTCGGGGTGCTGCATCCACGGCTGAACAATTTGCCAAAGCTGGCGCTTGGCGCGCTCGGGATCGATCATGGCCAGAGTGACGGATTGAAATGCAAGGTCCCAACTTGCAAACCACGGATACTCCCACTTGTCGGGCATGGAGAGAATGCATTCGGCGTCCACATTTTGCCACTGCGCATTGCGGCCGCGCAGGCGCTCTTTGGGCGGCGGTGGAAATGTTGGATCACCCTTAAGCCACGTGTGGATGTTGAACTTGTACCACTGAAAGTTCCACAGCAATCCGGCGAAGGCCCTGCGCTGAATGTTTCCGTACTCCGGTTTATCGGGATGACCATTGAGTGGTTTGTAAAACGCGTCGGCTTCTTTTTGGCGCAACGCGAAAATGGAATCGAAATCTTTGAAGGCGTCGCCTTTCACGGTGGCCATTTGCAGACGCGCGCGCATGGTTACGGTGGCGCCAGCTACAACGGTGATTTTGCGCACAAACGCGGCCTTTGTGCCTTCACGCAACGGGTTTACCGCGTCGCGATTTCCATTGACGATGTAGTCGTTGATTCCATCCTTTGGATGCAGGCCAGGCGCAAGTGGAACGCCAAAACATTTTTGAGTGTTGGTTTCGTTTTCACAGAACACTAATTCGTCGGACTTGTCGCAACTTAATACATAGTGGTCCATTTTGTTTGGTGAAACTGTAATATGGCCTGGCTCCTGCATGCTCATGGACGGCTTGGTGGCGTTGTGCACCCAACTCCAATTGTTGCGGAACCACGTTTGCAGCAACACATGAATGTCAGCGGCCTCGGGGCCTTGATTGCGAACAGTGACGCGCCACAAAATGTCGTCGGGGTTGGCCTTTGCGTATTCAACCGTCACATCAAAGTGGCGCAGATCACTGAAGGCCTCGGTGTCGAGCAATTCATATTCGGGCGCGTTCAGGCCGCGGTCGCGATTGGTAACAATAAGATCTTCATATGGATACGCGCGCTGCGGATATTTGTAGAGCATGCGCAGATAGCTGGCCGTGGGCGTGGCGTCTTGGTGCCAGTACAACTCCTTCACATCTTCGCCGTGATTTCCCTGCGAATTGGTGAGACCAAACAAGCGCTCTTTGAGAATTGGATCCTTGCCGTTCCACAAACCAATGCCAAGACAAACCCGCTGCTTTTCATCGCAGAAGCCGGCTAATCCGTCCTCGCCCCAGCGATAGGCGCGACTGCGCGCGTGATCGTGCGGAAAATAGTCCCACGCATTTCCGTCCGCAGAATAATCCTCGCGCACGGTTCCCCATTGACGATCGCTGACCCACGGACCCCACTTGCGCCAGCGATGGTTGGTCTTGTCATCTGCCAGACGTTGGCGCTCGGGATCATTGCTTGCCGCCACTGTTAAAAATCCCTCGTTGCGAAGTTCGGGGTTTGAATCAGGATTTGTCTTTGGTGTTGCAGATTTTTTTGGCGAAACGCCCATGGGTATATAAGAGCATCTTTAACGCGTCTTCACAAGCAAAACGGTTACGCTGTAAGGATGAATTTTGTGGCGACCAACTTCTTTCAAACCAACTCAAAGATGGCGGCGGCATGTTTGTTTTTACTTACCACCGCATGGAATTGTGGTTGCGTGACAACAACCACACCGGTTGATAAATCAGGGTGGATTACTAAACCCGATGATTCAGCGGCAATCAAGCAAGATGTTAAGACCGATGACTTGCAGAAAGAGAAACATGTACCCGTCGCGCAAGAAAAACCATGGGACAAGCCTGTGTTAAATGAGAAAAAATCCGCTTTAAGCCAGCCAAATATTCAGCAATTGAAAGAGAATTTGGCGGGTGCGACTTGGATTAAGCTGGATGAAAACGGAACGCGCAGACGAAGTTTGCAACTGAATGTGGACGGTTTATTTATCGCTAAATCAGACGGGCAAAGCGGCGAGTTGCCGGCATTTGTTGGATTGAAAGTGCAAGCAAAGGGGCGATGGTCAGTGAAGGAAAATGAGTTGAGATTGCTTCCAAACGCGGGAGATCCAGTTGTGGTGCAATTGCAGTGGCTTGGTGATAAGCGAATCATCATGCTCAACGGTGAGTCATGGATTCGAAGTCAGTGATGCGGCCATGTTTTAATAGAGAGTCGTGAATGCGATGCTGCTGATGCCGCCATTCAGGACCAGGAATAGGTGATTTTACAGTAAGTGAAATTGGTTGTTTTGCTGAATTTAATTTTTATAAATGTAAGAAGACAAGGCGGGCGAAACGCTTAGCCTTCGTCGGCGCGCATGCGCGCAATTTCTTCGCGCATTTGATCAAGCACGCGCATTTTGGCGTGTCGAATGGAGGCCTCGCTCATTTGTAAATCTTGAGCGACGCTGGCGACGGGTTCGCCGCGAACACCATAGCGCTCAAAGGCTTCAAGTGTTTTAGGTTGAATGTTGGTGCGTACTTTCTCAAGCGCACGGCGCAGCAAATGCTCCGTCCACTCGCGGTCCCACACCGCGTTCAATTCGCTTTGGCGTTCTGGCGGATCAAAATCTTCAGGCAATCCAACGCTTGGTCGTTTGCGGCGATAACGATCTCGCAACGCATTATGTGTGATGCGCTTGAGATACCCACGGAAGCGGCCCTTGGCGGGATCGTATTCAAATATGCGCGATTGCTTGAAAAACCCAAGCATGACGTCTTGTAAAATATCATCCACTTCTTGCGGCTTTGCGCCGGCGTTACGCGCAAAACCAGCAATGACAGAGCCGTACATTTTTGAGAAATCATTCCAACCAATTTGGCGATCAAGCGTGCCGTCGGCGCGCAGGCGCAACAACATGGTGGCGCTGGTTTGATATGGATCTTTGGATTCCGTTGGTGGAGGCGGAGGAAGTTTCGGAATGTCCTGTTCGCTATCGCCCTCATCGGTGGTTGTGCGGGCAATGAATGTCCACGGACCAATGGTCAGCACATCGCGATCGTGCAAATAGATTTTGTCGTTGGGTTCAAGGTGAACACCGTTGAGCAATGTTCCAAGCGAACTTGTTGCGTCTTCAATGCTTGCGCCCTTGCGGTCAAGCCGAAGCACCGCGTGTCGGCGCGAGACGGATTCATTTTCAAGTACCAAACCAGAATCGGTGGCGCGACCAATGATGCATGTTGATTTTCCTTCAATACGTACGCCAGGGCAAGCGGGACCGTTGGCGCGAATGAGCGAAAGAAACAGAATTGTTTTTTCTGGAAGAGACATTGAAGAACTTCAATAGTGACCGTAAATTGACGGCGATGCAAGCGGGCGAATTCACTTCTTGTCAGGAGTGTTTGGGGTGCTTGAAAGCGTTTGGGACAAAGAATTTATTTTTTTCAACAATTTATGATTTAGTTCTGGCGCACTTTTCAGCGCGGTTGTTGCTTGCTCAAGAAACGCCGCCGCGTCGATATTTTTGCCTTCTGCGGCTGAAATACGCGCCAATTCTAAACACGCCCGGGCAATGTCGTCGGTGTCTGATGGCGATTCAGACATAAATTCCAATCGCGCCTTATTGGCGTTGCGGCGCGCCTCAACGAACGAACCGTCAGCACGAAGCGATCCAGCAAGAAGCAATTCCGTTTCCGCAAGCAGGCGCGCTTGATCATTCGATTGAAGAAGTTCAATGGCTCGCGATAATTCTTGGGCGGCAAGGTCGTTCCGATTTTGCGAAGTCCATAAGTGACCCATGGACGCGCGAACACGCGCCTCCATAATTGGATCGTTGTTCAGGCGAAGTCCGGCAAGTCGGCTGGCCTCGGCCAAAATATCCACCGAGGTTAGTGGCGCGGAGTTGCGTTTGGAAACAATTTCAGTGAGCAGCTCCGTTATGAGCACGGTGGCATCATTGGCGCTTTGCGAAGCGATTTCAGTGCGATCTTTTGCCGCCAAGGCCACGGCGCGCTGTGAACGCGCGGTGACCAAACTTGCCGACAAAACGACAATGGCGATTAACGCAAGCGAGACGGCGAGTGGGTGGTGATTGATTGCGCGCTTTATTTTTCGCGGCGGCGTGTCGGGGCGCGCTTGCACGGATTCACCACGACGAAAGCGCTCCAAATCCTGGGCCAGAGCAAGCGCGGAGTCGTAGCGGCCGCGTGGATCGCGGCGCAAACAGCGGGCAATGATTGCGTCAAGATCGCCGTTGAGTGTTGAAATAATTTTTGACAAAGTTGTGTTGCGATTTTCAACCACAACTTTCTTTTCATCGTTCGAAAGCTTCTCAAATAATTTGTGGGCCACAAGCGTGTTGGAATCATCAGGCAAACAATCCGTCAGAAGACGCAGCATGACCGCGCCAAGCGCGTAAATATCCATGCGGGAATCGGCTTCGCCAGTGCGAAGATTGCGCGCCTCTGGCGCCATGAAAGAAGGCGTTCCAACCAAAGCACCCGCGCGCTCATCGGGATTCATTGGATCGAACGCGGCGCGCGCAATTCCAAAATCAATGATTTTCACAACCGCTTCGTCGGCGTCAAGTGAAACCAAAATGTTTGACGGTTTGAGATCGCGGTGAATCACGCCGCGTTGATGCGCGTGGTGAACAGCGCGGCACACTTGCGACATGAGATCAATGCGTTGCCCAAGCGAGAGACCAGCGACATCACAAGCTTGCGTGATTGGCGAACCCGCGGCCAATTCCATGGTGAACCACGGACGACCATCAGGTGATTCACCGGCCTCAAAAATTTTAATCAAGCCGGGATGATCAAGAAGCGCGACCACGTGGCGCTCACTTTCAAAGCGCGCGCGGCTGGAAGCGTCCAAGCGATCAGGGCGAAGAATTTTAAACGCCACCGAGCGGCGAAGTGGTTCATCTTGTTCGGCTAGCCACACAATTCCAAATCCACCTTCGCCAAGCACGCTGCGAAGCAGGTAAGGACCAATGCGAATTTCCGGCTTGATTTCAGTCTGACCCAACATGCTATGTGGAGCGTTGCCCGCGGTGGGCAACATTTCCAAAGCTTTGTTCAACGTGGCGCGATTGCCGTGAAGCAACTCGCGCAATGCCGCGGCGCGACGAGACGCGGGTAACGAAAGCACCTTGCGAATTGCTTCTTCTGCTGTGATAGCGGGCAACGACATGTGAACATGGTAAGCGGTGCGGTGTGAATGTTGGCATTTGTTTTTGCAAGAAATAAACCTTGGTTCACGATTCAATGCCGCGATGAATTTAGTTCAAACTTGAAATGTATGAATGTGCGCGAGAACGGTTACCTTTACATACATGCTGAACTTTTCTTTGCAGGGAAAAACGGCTTTGGTGTGCGGCGCCACGCAAGGAATTGGTTGCGCCGCCGCGCACGCGCTGGCCGATGCGGGAGCCAGGGTTGTTCTTTGCGGGCGCAACGATGAAGGTCTTGCCAAAGTTCTTGCTGAATTACCAAAGGTGTCACAGGTTCCGCGCGCATCATTATTTAATGGCGACTCCGCCGCGGGATATGAACATCAAATTATGCTGGTTGACCACGCCAACCCAGCCGCGGTTGAGAAGGCCGCCGACGCGTTGCTGTCGCGAATTGGCGCGGTGCACATTGTGGTTGTGAACACGGGCGCGCCTGAGGCGGGATATTTAATAGATGCATCGACCGATGAAATTGACAAGTGCGTTGCGCAACTTTTGTCCAGCGCGCATAAGTTGGCGCAGGTGTGCGCACCGGGCATGCGCGCGGAAAAATATGGACGCATTATTGTTGTGGGTAGCACAAGTATTGAGCGGCCCATTCGTGGTCAAGGCGTGAACAACGTGGCGCGCGCGGCCATGGCCAATTGGACGCGCACGCTTGCGGGGGAGCTTGGTGGTTTTTCAATTACGTCCAACCTGATCATGCCGGGCTCAACGCGCACACAGCGACTGGAGTCAATTATTGCGGGACGCGCCAAACGTTCAGGTAGTTCGGTTGAGGAGGTTGAGGCGCAGATGATTGGAAAAATTCCCGCGGGACGATTTGCTTCGCCACAAGAAATTGCGGCGGTGATTGTGTTTATCGCTTCGCCCGCGGCGGCGTATGTGAACGGCGCGTTGATTTCAGTTGATGGCGGAACGCTGTGCATGCAGAGTTGAATGTGGGCAAGACCGCTACCATGAGAGCGTGAAAAACATTCTTCCAAACTGCAAATACGTTTTTAAATTTTCAATGCAAATCGCGGTGTGTGCCGCTGTTTTAAGCGGCTGCGCGGCGGCGGCGCGAAAGGCGGGTTCTAGCAACAACGCCGATTCTGGCGCGGCCACTTCAAAGGACACATCCACCACGGCATTGCGTTGGTCGGGGTCATTCATGAATTCCAGTGGAACATCTGGTGGTCAAGTGCGATTTGTGATTGAGCAATCGGGGCGTGTGCGCGGAAGCATGACCGACACGGTGTGGTCGCAAGCCAATCCAACTGTGCCACCGCGCGTTGCAACGGTGACGGGATTGTTGGGTCCAGGCGACGACATTGGCCTAACCGTGACATGGACTGGCGGCGCATATGTTTCGTATGCGGGAACATGGTCGCATCCAACAACTGGTTCGCTTGGCGCAAATTTGAAAGCCACAACATCCAAGGGGCAGAGCCAAGTTGATCAAATTACGCTTGCGTTGCATGAGCAAGGAATTCCTGGCTCGCCACCATATGGTGTTGCGCAAAAAACTGTCATGCCGGATTTTCAGAAGCAGTGGACGGGAACATGGACGGTGAATTGGTATGACGGCGGCGCGGATTGGGGCACGGGCACCGTTCGCGTGACGGCCGACGGCACCATGAGCGGATCCATGGTGGATGATGGATTTAATTCAACCGAGTGGAATCAGGCTGTTTCCGCGACTTTTGCAGGGAAAATAGGGCCAGATGGAATCACCACGGGCACCGTGACATGGTCGGACACGCGACCCGCGTGGCCGGTGACGGGCAAGGCGTATTTTGTTGACCCGGAAAAGTTTCAGTTGAATTTTTCGTCCTTGAACGAGTCAGCGACGCCAGCAAATTCAATCACCATGACATTCATGCGCGGACACGGTTGATGGATGCGTAATTGATAGCACATGCCTGTTAAGTGTTTATTGATCAAGACAACGAAGGCGTTGGGCGCGCAACTAGTTAATTGGTGAGTGAATGTGTGGATTGCTTGGGGCGCACGCATGGCGCTATAAAAATTTTGTCGCGGTGAAAAAGTTTGGCGAAATGTCTGGCGAAAAATTTTAATAAAAAGTCCCGAAAAAGTCCCACAAAAAGTTTGGCAAATAGTGCGGCAAAAGTTACGGCAAATATTACGGTAAAAACTACAGCACAAATTACGGCAAACTTTTTGTTTGCAGTGTGGACAAATAGGCAACCACATCGCGCAGCTCACGCGGTGAAAGCAACACGCTCATAGTTGGCATGGCGCTGACGGGACCAAATCCGGCCGCAAGTTTGGCATTGGGTTGCACCAAACTTTCAAGCAAGCCGCGGCGGTCGTATCGCGTGGCAACTGCTTCAAGCGATGGACCCGCGTGTCCACCACCGCCGGCAATGGAATGGCAACGCAAGCATTGCGACGCGGAGTTTGCCGCGACAATGCGCTGTCCTTGTTCGGCGTTGCCGCCATCAACGCAGGCGTTGAACATTGGAAACGGATCTGGACTTGCGACATTTTTCTTCCAGTCGGTCAATGCTTGCGCGAACTTCTGCTCCTTGCGCGCTTCACATGCTTGAATCATTTCAAGCTGCAAAGAGGGGGCAAGCGTTCCTTGCGCAAGTTGTTGGGCCAGTGGCGTGAGCGCGTTGGCCGCCGCGGGGTCTTGCATGGACGTAAGCGCGACAATGGCATCTTGTTGCTCGATCATTTCGCCATGAAGAATTGCCTGCTGCAAAAGTGGAATAGCTTTGGTGGGATTTTCTTTTGCAAACACGCTGCGAGCCGTGGCGCGCAACTTTGGATTTTGCGACAACAGAGCCGCGTCAACCGCGTTGGCCAATTGCGGATTGTGTTCCTGGGCAAGTTGGCGCAAACAACTCGCGCGTTCGCCTGGGTTTGCATTTGTGTCCAGCGCTGTACGCAAAGTTGCAGCGGAATCAAGGGCAATGCCAACTTTCCCAGCCAGTTCACGCGCTTTCCCACGCAGGGTCTCATCTGGCGAACTCGAAGAAATCATAGGCAAAGAAATAGTCAGCGCACGTTTCCAGATTTTTTCATCGCGCGTCTTTGGGTCAATATCAATCACGCGCCCATGAACTGGTTCACGCGCGCCAGGCGCCGCCCACTCGACCAACGCCTCAAATGCAAGCATGCGAGCGGTTGCGGAAATGAAAGTGCTTTGAGAAAGTTCCGCAAGGCGATTCACGCCTTCCGCGTTCGCAAGCAATCGATTGGCCGCAATGATGCGGCGTAACAGTGGCAGCGTGCGCGGGTCTTCTTGCGTAAACGCGCCAAGATTGGTCTGTGAACTATTTGTGCCATTACAAAACCGCTCGCCAAGCGCGGCCAACATTGGCATTTGTGATTCAATGTTCAAGTCGTAAATGGCGCGGGCGGCTTCAAGAGCAATTGTGGCGTCGGAATCAAAGAGCAGGCGACCAATGGCAGGATCACGCATTTGTCGAAGCGCAAGCAACGCGCCCAAACGCACTTGCGGAAATTGATCCGCGGCCATCACTTCTAGTTTTGCTTGATCACCAATGCGCGCCAACGCCGTGGTTGCGGCCTGGCGAAGCCACGGATCCGCGTTGTCATTTTCCCACAGCACCGCGGTCAGATTTGCAATCGCCTCTTTGTCCCGCAAGCGACCAAGCGCGGCGCACGCGTACGCGCGGGCGCGCGGATTTTCATCAAGCGTCATGCTGCGAATAAGATCAAGCGCATTAGGACAGCGCGAATCACCAAGGGCGCGCGTGGCTTGCGCCTTTAATTCTGAATTTGGATCCGCCGCAAGTTGCATAAGTTCATCGCACGCTTTGTCGCCTACAAGTGTGCCACTAAATGTCCGCGCCACAATTCCAAGTGCCCACAAACCGTGCAGGCGCGCGCGATCTGGTGTCTCAAAGTTATGCGTAAGCGCAACAAGCGAATCAATCGCCGCGCCACCACGCGCGGCCAATTCCAGGTGCGCGCCCTGGCGCACGCGTCGATCGGCGTGATCAAGCCACGTCAGCAAATCACTTGCGTTGGCGCCACGAAAACCTTTTTTCAAAATATCCGCGCCGCCCGCTGCCTTCGCTTTTTCCAATGATTCAGCCTGCCAAACGCGATACAGGCGACCCGTGCCGTCGCTGGTCCAACCATCAAACCAATCAGTCACCCACATGCAGCCGTCCGTTCCAAAGTCGACATCCGTTGGCAGCACCTCGCGCAGAAAAACTTCCGCGTCTTTTATTTCATAGCCCGCGCCTTTGGGATTAAGTTTGAAAGACCAAATTTGGCTGTACGCGTCGCCTCCAAGAAAATCACAGACAAACATTGCGCCGTCATATTTTTCTGGAAAGCCAACACCGGGATACGCCACAAGTCCTGACGGCCCATCCGTTAAATGCGCGACCGGTGGCGTGAGCCACGCGGGTTGCACCACATCGGTTGGATCAAACATGAACCACTCATGCTCTTGATCCCATGGACCGCGCTTATTGTCGCCCTCCAAAGTTTGATAGAGCATTTCCCAACCCACATCGCCACCATCGGGCAAATATTCCACGCGCGCCTTGTCGCCGCCGTCGGAGTTGTTGTCAACGGTGAAGAGATCGCCAAGATCATTGAAGGCAAGTTCCTGCGGATTGCGCAGGCCGCGAAAAACAACTTCTAGATTGGAACCGTCAAGTTCACAGCGAAATACAGCGCCGCGCGCGGCATCTTGCAACAGCGCGCCCTCTTTGGTGCGAACGTTGTAACCGCGATCACCAATGCTCCAGTACAAGCGGCCATCCATTCCAAGAACAAGTCCGTGCATGTCGTGGCCGCGCAAACTTGTCTTCACGCCAAAGCCCGTGAACATTTTCTCGCGCACCTCGGCAACGCCGTCGCCGTCTTTGTCTTGAAAGCGCCACAGGTGTGGAATGCAAGTCACAAACACGCTGTCGCCAACTTGCAGCGCGCCAGCGGCGGTTCCATCAAGTGGATCGCGCAACTCGCCGGAAAAATTCACCGCGGTGTCAGCAACGCCACCACCACTTTTGTCCGTGACATGCTTCACGCGGTCGGCGTACTTGGTGTACCAATCCATTCCATTCACGCGCTTGTCCGCGTACTTTGTGTAAATAGTCAGGCGCTCTTCAACAGTGCGCGCGCGCAAATCTTCCATCAGCCACCACGGCGAATAGCGATTGTCCTCCACGCCGCGGTCTTGACGCTCGCTTTCAACCACCATAAGCGTTCCATCATTAAGCACGGTAAACGCCACGGGGTCGGCAACAAGTGGCTCTTTTGCCCACAATTTCCACTGAAATCCTTCGGGGGGTTTCACGCCCTCGGGGTCATGCGCGGGCTCCGCGGTTTTTGCAGCGGAGTTGTCCTGCGCCGCGGCATCAACTTTTTCTGTCGTGGCCGCCGCCGCACCATCGGTTTGCCGCGTGTTCGTGGGCGCAATTTCCGGCGGCAAAGTTTTGGCAATCTCATTTTGATTGCTTGCTGCAAATATGCTCGCAATGGCAGCAAGAAATAAATGTTGCAAGATCACTGGTCCATACTAAGCAACATCAGGCCAATATCGCCAGAATCCACTTCAGTATCTTGATTTAAATCTTCTATACAGTTTGGACAATTACCAAATGACAAAAGCAAAATACCTAGATCCGCTGGATCAACCACTCGGTCTCCGTTGAGATCGGCAAAAATTGGCACCAGTTCACCAGCCGCGTTCAGTGACGTGTCGAAGATGGATTCGCCAGTGCCTTGAGAAAATGTTCCAGAAATGAGCAGGTGGGAAGTGTTGCCAGCGGGCAATACCGTGGGCAAATCAAAGGGCTGACTTACAAGTGGCGGCAATGGATCAAGCGGACCAATTGGGTCAGTGGACGCGCTTGACGCGCTGAATGTCGCGGTGGTTTCCTGAATATCAAGCGTGCCCGCAAGTGAAAGCAATCCTGGCGTTGGAGTCCCAACAAACGGCTGGCCGGCAAGTGTTCCAGATGACGTGATCTCCACAGGCACCACAACCAACAACGTAAATGGGCCGCTATTTGTTGAGCGACTCAGCGAACCAGTGGCGGGAGCGGTTTGCACCGCCGTCGCCGAACTCACGTCACCAGTTGCAACCGGAACAGTGACCGCGCCCACGGATGGATAAATGGAAGTTGGCGCGACCGTGTGAAATGAAGAGTAGGTCAAAACACTTTCAGTCTTAAGTGTTCCAGGCGTTCCATTGACAAGATCCATTGCAAGATTTGACATTTCGAAACTTGTGTCATTTAAAACATTGATCGCGAAATTGCCGGCGGGGATTGAATTATTTTTTTCAATTGTGCGAACAATGGATGTGTATGCGATGGGTTGATTGCCTGAACCGCCAAAATAACCGGGCAATGTGCGTGTTCCCGTTGGATTTGTGGTGGCGTCGTAAGACCCAATAAAGGTGCCGGCCAGCGGGTATGAAACGGTGACGCTTTGATTCACCGTGCTTGTGGGAAGGATTGTGAAATTGAAAGAGTCCGCCGTGGCAACGCCTGTTGCGAAGGCGCACGCAATGAAGATCAATAATCGGTGGTGTTGAAACATAAAGCCTCACATGGAAATAAGTACAAAACTAAGATCGGCGGAATCGACCACGCCGTCTTTTGTCACATCTTCGGGGCAACCTAGGCAATCTCCAAAGGCCAAGAGAATCATTGATAGATCCGCCGCGTCAATTGAGCCGTCTCCGTTGACATCGGGATTGAATGGCTGACATGAATCGGGAATTCCGTCATTGTTCAAGTCCGTCTCTGAGCCAAGATCAATATTGCAGCGATCAGGTATGCCGTCGTTATTGCAATCACTGGACCACATCAAAAATTCGGCACCACCCGAATTCAGCGCGCCGCTATTTAAATATGGAGCGCCAATAAAGCCCGCATCTCCGCGCACATATCCAGTTGTTCCAGAATAAGAAATTCCTTGGCGCTGCCAACCACTTGGCGAGTCAACATACATTGTCACGGAACCATTCAAATTTTGTTCGGGGCGAATACCAACCAGAAGCCGACCATTGCTGAGGGAGAGTGTTGAACCAATTCGATTACGCGGCGCGCCAGAGCCGTTGCGTATGACGGCGTCTCTATACCACTCGCTCGCGAATTGGTAGGTGGAGATTGCGCCAGACTCATAGCCATCATTCGCATCGCTGGGTGCGCCAACAGCAATTCGATCGCTGTCAATTGCCACAGCTTGACCAAAGCGAGTTGAGCCCGATGTCCCCTCAAATTTATTTTGAAGAGTCCATCCGGTGTCCAAATGTTCAAATATAAATGCGGCGCCACTTACAATGGCAGCGGCATTGACGGAGTATGGCGCACCGACAACAATCTTTTGCTCATGAATTGCCACGCTTGCGCCAAAGGCCATTCCTGCCATTGGAACACTTGCCGTTAATTTGGTTTCAAACAGAAATACATCTCCAGATTTGCGATAGACAAACGCCGCGCCAGCGGAATTCAATCCATTAGTCTGGTGTCCGCGCGAAGCAATCACAAGCACGCTGCCATCAAGCGCGATTTGCTCACCAAAATAATCGCCATAGGTGGGTTCGGGGCAATTGATTGTTTGAGCGAGCTGCCACGACGTTCCATTAGGCGAGTAGACATACACGCGACCCGTGGCAACACCAGCAGCGCGAGCGCCAGGAGCGCCAATGAAAACCATGTCGTAACCAACTTCGTTCGCGGATCCAAACTGCGCATTCTTCTCGGCGTCGGGCGCGGTCAATGATGCTCGCAGAATCCAATTCTCACCAACGCGTCCATACACCAAAGCTTTGCCCGCTAAACTGGCGCGCTCATCGTTTCCAGGAATGCCAACAACAGCGGTATTTGCCCCAATTGCGCCGCTTTTTCCAAAGTAATCGCCGGCCACCGCAGTCGCGGGATCAACCGCGGCCATCAAACCACTGGAACAAAACGCAAGAGCCGCGGGCGTGGTGCACGGTGAGGTATTCAAGAGCACGCACGAATCAAGCGCGCCGTTTCCGTCGCAATCGCTGCCGCGACCATACGCAACATCAAGCGCGTCGACAACACCGTTCAGATCGCAATCAACCGTTGGCGTTGGCCCACGCGAGCAACGCGCATTTGCAATGGTGTTGATTGTCAAACCAATCGTTGTAGCGTTGTCAGCTTCGTTGCTTTGACCAATTGGAACGCCAGTTGGCGTGCTATCAAATAAAATATTTGGATTTGAAAAGTTGTCAATGCGATTGCCTGGCGAGTACGCCATGACGGTTCGATA